>NZ_CEWCAA010000020.1:0-33436 GCF_982429025.1 Enorma sp. | reverse complement strand
GTGGCAGAGGAGCCGGTTGAGCAGCACTACTTTGAGTGCGACTACTTCTACCTGGACGTGCCGGACGATTGGGTGCGCGACGACTCCGGTAACGAGCCGGACGACGGCACCATGATCTGGGGTGTCAGCCAGGAGGACTTCGGCTACCACTTCTTCTGCATCCGCCGCGTGGGCACCGAGCCCGATGGCTACCCGGTGAACGAGTCCGGCGGCCTGGACGTGTTCGTGGGCAATCCGATGGGCGGTGCCGAGTACTACGGCACGGCCACGGGCGGCATGGACATCTACACCCTCGAGGTGAGCGCGGACTTCCTTGCCGAGGACCGCGCAACGCTCACGCTGAAGACCGACGACGCCGAGACCGCGCCCCAGCACGACTACGAGTGCGAGTACTTCTATGTAGACGTGTCCGATGCTTGGCGCGGCACCTTCCAGGTGGAGGAATCCGCGTCGAGCGACGGCACGCTCGTCGTAGGCTTTTCCGTGCAGCTGCCCGGCGGCGTGCTGCCCACCACGTGGGTGAGGGTCGGCGAGAGCGAGGGCACGCCTGCCGACGAGGTCCTGGGCACCACGTCCGACGGCAAGGAGGTCACGATGGAGCACGGTGCCTCGCCCTTTATCCAGCCCATCACTGAGAACGGTGGCGCCACGATCACCTTGAAGTAACAAGCGACGGGGCCGCTCCGGTGGTCCCGGCTCAACGCTGTATGTGTTTCCGACTGAAGGAGGAAGTCATGTTTTGTCCCAAGTGCGGCAAGAAGGTTCCGGAGGGCTCTGCCTTCTGTCCGTCCTGCGGAGCGAAGCTCGCCGTTTCCACGAAGGCCGATGCCGGGCAGGAGACGAAGGAGGCTCCCAAAGCCGCTGCTGCCCCGAAGGCCGATGACGCGGTGAAGAAGGATGGCGAAAAGACCGCTGGCACCGCCGCCGGTTCCGCTCCCGGCGCGAAGGCCGGCTCCACCGCCAAGTCGCTCGGCACCGTTGCCGGCGCCTCCAAGAAGGGCTCGCGCAACAAGATCATCGCCATCGCCGCTGCGGCGGTAGTCGTGCTGGTGCTTGCATTCGGCGTGATCGGTCCCATGCTGAACCCGGCCCCCGAAGGCGGCACGGGCGATCAGTACCAGGCCGGTGTCAACGCCCCCGATCCGGATAGCAACGATTCCTCCGACGAGGATTCCTCGCGCGATCCCGGCGGCGAGCGTTACCAGCAGTTCACGGTGAGCGACCTTGAAATCGAGACCGATGCTGCAGATGGCCCAAAGGTGACGTGCACGATCACCAACAACTCCGAGCAGATTGCTCAGGATGTTGGGATCAGCGCCACGGGCACGTATATTACGACCAACAACTATGGTGACGAAGTCGAGAACGAGGGTTCTCTGGACCTGATCTGCACCGAGGCGGGCAGCAACACCATTCCGTACCTCTTCCCCGGCGAGAACGAGATCGAGCTGATTCCGTCGGATCTGGACAACATCGTTGCCTCGTATAGCAATGGCTACACGGGTGAGACCCAGAATTATCGCTTGCAGGACCTCACAGATGTCGTGGTGACGGTCTCGGGAGGCAGGGTGCTCGATCCCAGCCAGTACGCCGTGCTCGACGAGGACGAGTACACTGCCGAGCTCCAGATGGCACTCGATGGCAACTATCCCGTCCTGAACCTCACGCTCACCAACAACACGGATTATCGTTGGGCAAACGCAACCGTGTACGTGGTCGCGATCGATGCCAACGGCCAGCGCGCGCACTTCACGAGCGGCGATAGCAACAGCGCTGCGTTTAGCGTTGGTCCGTTGAGCGAGCAGTACTTCAAGGTTGGTGAGACCAAGGAGATGCAGACGGACTACAGCTCTGACCTCAACGTCGACCACTTCGAGATTTCCCGCGTGGTGGTTCAGAAGGAGCTGGTCGACACGGGTTCCGACAGCTCTTCCTCGTCCGAGGACTAGCTTTCCCAAACGAGCGGCGCCGTACCATCCGGTCACGGCGCCGCTCGTTTCTTTGAGGGCAGATTATCTGTCGCAGGCCGTTGCCGATTGTCGCCGGCCGCTGTAGGCCGTCTCGGCGATCCCGCAGGCGTTGAAAAGGGCTTGAGCCGGGCGTCGAGAAAACCGGCCCTTCCAATGCTTCACCTATACATAGGAAAACTAAGAGAGAAGAAAACCGGGGCGCTTCGTCGGCAACCGACGGGGCGCCTCTGCATTACACAGAGCAGCCGATAGGCAGGGAGTATCGCCAAGAGAAAGGGAGCTTCGATGGGAAGTCCAAATGTTGTCCTTGCGCTCACCACGATTGCGGGAACCGCATGGGCGGCGAAGCGCATTCCGCGCTTGCGACCGGTGCACGGCATGAGCCCGCTGATGCGTCTGCTCGTCTTTTTGGTGGATGGCGCACGCTTGCTCACCTTCGGTGCCGTGTGCTGCGCAGGAATATCCGCGGCTGAAAGCAACATGTTGGCCGCATCCATGTATCTGCAGGCGGCGGTAGTGTTCGCCACGGTGTACGTTGCCGTGGACTGGGCGGGCCAGCTCGCGATGGCGCGGCGTTTCTGAGACAGTTGTGCCAGGTCAAACTGTCTCAGAGACAGTTGTGCCGGGTCAATCTGTCTCAAAGAGCAGGTTATGGGCGTTTGGCTGCGATCGCTTGAAAATAATCTTGAATAGTTCTTGACCCCGCATGAGCGCCGTGGCTTAATGATGGTGCTCGAAAAGAGCAAGAAGGACTCCAAGCACATCAAGTTCAGGTTTCAGCGTGTAAGAGGTAAAGGAGAGCGTTATGAGCAACACGAAAATCATCTTGTAACAACGAAATAGCGTTTGATCGGCTACCGACCGCCGGGTTTGTTGTCTCGCTTTTGGGCCCCGGACCTGGGCGATCGCGCGGCACCTGTGTGCTTCTGTACGGATAAGCTCGGGAGCCGTCGGAACTGAGACAGTTGTGCCAGGTCAATCTGTCTCAGAGACAGTTGTGCCGGGTCAATCTGTCTCATTTCTGTGCGAAACACCGCCGGCCACGTAGCTTGAAAACCGAAGAGCGGATATGCTCACCCTCCTTCTGGCGAGCCGCCCAAGAGCGTGCGATGACCCTGAAACAGCGAGCCCAGCGGGGCGATGACCTGGGAAGGCGGCGAGGCATGATGATCCCGCAGGGTCGGCAGCGAAGCCCCATATGAGAAGGGAGGAAAACGCTACGCAGCACCTTCCAGCACCGGCCCTTTACCACGAAGATACAAAACGTGCCAACAGCGAAAGGACAAAGCCTGCACAACACAATCCAGCGCCCAAGCATGTAGTGCTTGAAAGCGCACACAGCCACCAGCACAAAAGACGTGGGCGGTAAAGCCCCAGCACAACAGAGAGGAAACATTATGGCTATCAATCGCGTTACCCTTACTGGCAACCTTACCCGCGACCCGGAGATGCGCGCAACGTCAAACGGCACGCAGATCATGAGCTTCACCATTGCCGTGAACGATCGGCGCCGCAACCAGCAGACGGGCGTTTGGGAGGAATATCCCAACTTCGTTGGCTGCGTCATGTTCGGCCGTCGTGCCGAGGCGCTTGGGCGCTACCTCGCCAAGGGCCGCAAGGTTGCCGTGGAGGGCAGCCTGCGCTACAGCACCTGGACCAGCGACGGTGCGAAGCGCAGCAAGCTCGAAGTCGTGATCGACGACCTTGAGCTCATGTCCTCTTCGCGATCAGAAGGCCAGGCGGCGCGCCAGCCTTCGACACATGGCACATCGAGCTTCGGCAAAGCTCCCGCAGAAGGCGAGGCGTATACCGACATCCCTTTTGATTCGGCGGATAGCTCTGAGAGCTATCCGTATGACGAGCCGGATTCGAACGAGCTCTGCGACGTCGATTACTGAACACCGCCCCACGCGTAAGCGCTGCCGCCCTGTGCCGCTGTCAAATCGGTAAGATAGACCTAGCCGAA
The DNA here is from genome assembly GCF_982429025.1 of Enorma sp. Taxonomy (NCBI): domain Bacteria; kingdom Bacillati; phylum Actinomycetota; class Coriobacteriia; order Coriobacteriales; family Coriobacteriaceae; genus Enorma; species Enorma sp. The sequence continues at coordinate 29,500 of NZ_CEWCAA010000020.1, read as the reverse complement.
AGACGGCGGTTACGGGGCGCAGTAGCGAGCAAGAAAGGACCGCACATGCTCGATTCACATGACCCAGACGTACTGTGTGCAGATCGCATGCTCTCCATCTTCATTCTCACGCTCAAGGAGCTGCCCGGCGTAGGCCCCAAGACGATTCTGCGCGTGCTGGTTAACGGCAGGGAAGCCATCATGGGAGCGTCGCTCTTGGACGAGGATTTCGCTCGAACCTTGGGCGACAAGGCGCTTATGCGGGCGCTCGATCGGCCCGGTGTATCGTGGAACGAATGCGAGGAGCGCGCAGGAGAGATCATGGATCGCGCCGAGCGCCACGGCCTCTCCGTGCTCAATCCCTTTATGAGCACGTATCCTCGCCGCATGCTTTTCAACCAGAGTTTTCCGCCGCTGCTTTTCGCCCGAGGCGAAGTTGCCAGCCTGAACGCTCCTGCCGCTGTGGCAATGATCGGCACCCGCAACCCCACAAACGTCGCGGTGCGCATGGGCCGTCGTCTCGCGGAGATTCTGGCAGGCGAGGGGTACGTGGTGGTAAGCGGCCTGGCCCTGGGGTGCGACACGCTCGGCCATCAAGGCGCGCTTGATGCCGGGGGCCGAACGGTCGCCGTGCTCTCGACGCCGGTGGACGGGGCGGTGTATCCCAAGCGAAACCAAGAGCTTGCGGAGCGTATCGTAGAGACCGGCGGCGCGCTCGTTTCGGAGTATGCGCCGGGCGTTCCCATTCCGCAGAGGCAGTTTGCGAGCAATTTGGTTGCTCGAGACGAGTGGCAGCCCGCGCTTGCGGATGGCGTCATAGCGTTTGAGACGAGCACCGAGGGCGGCACAAACCACGCGTTGCGTCACGCGCTGAAAACCAAGACGCCGGTCGCAGTGTTCGATTACAGCACTCGGCACGACGTTGACTTCTATGGCGACCCGCGGTTCGGCGGCAATGTGGCCTACTTGGAATCGGGCAACGCGTCTCCCCTCTACGGCCCCGATACCATCGAGGCGTTCAAGATGCGCATGGAGCAGTATCGTCAGACGGCCCGCAACATTCATTGGAGCGAGGCATCGTCGAACGCGGATTCCAGCTCCGGTACGGGTTCTGCCACGCCCGCCCATGCGTCGCTCGAGCACGTGGTCGTAGACCAAGACGGCCAGATGCGATTCGATTTTTCGTAGCGAGCCAATGCTGCATGCATCAGCGCCTTTTGGAGCAAGGGGATCGAATACAGGTCATTTAGCGTGGAAAACGATGTTGAACAACAAGGTTATCGGCGTCGTCGAGTGCAAGTTGTAGAGCCCGGCAGGGACAGCGTTGAAGATGTGGAAGCACCAACAGAAAGGAAACCCCATGTTTGAGAATCTCGCCACCAAGTACCGTGTCGTTTTCGAAGGCCGCAAGGAGCCGGTGTTCTACGGCGAGCTCTACCCCGCGCGCGGAGAGAAGAGCGAGGAGCAGTGGGATCTGTTCCATTACGCTCGCGGGATGAAGCGCGAGAAGGACTTCGATGAGAGGTGCTTCAAAGAGTATTCGAATAGCTATTGGGCCGACCTGCGAAAGCTGGTCCAGGCTGTCATTGAGGCGGCGCCACGGGGCAAGCGCATCGGGCTCGTCGCCATTCCGTCAAGCACCAAAGGCAAGGTTAACGTCGTTACCAGCGTTGCGCGATTGGTGCTGGGCGGCGGCGCGCTCGCGTGCGACGATTTGACGCCTCATTTTGTGCGCACGGAAAGCAAGGAAAAGGCCCACGACGGCGGCACGCGATCCGTTGCGGAAAGCGTGGACACCCTTGCCTTCGAGCCTCCTTCCACTGCTCAGGCCTACGATGTCATCATCGTGGTCGACGACATTCTTACCACGGGAAACTCCTTCATCGCGGCCGATACGGTGCTGCGCGATGCGGGTTTCACAGGAACGATCGTCAACTTTGCGTTTGCGCGCACCACGTCTGCAGACGCCGAAGAGGTGTTCGAGCGCGGGGCAAGCACCGCGTTCGCCGCCCATAGCAATGCCCCTATCGATGCCCTCGTGCTCGATCTTGATCAGACCCTGCTCGATGATCCGGTGCTCGACGAGGAGTACGAGCGAGATCCGTATGCCTACATCCATAACCATGGCGGTGGCAGCATTCCCTACTCAGGGTATCCTGGAATCTCGTTCATCCAGCGCCTCGGTATTCCCAATGCTATTGTGAGCAACAGCAGGGCAGGGAGGCTCCGTGCCATTACCACGACATGGAAGCTCGGCTCGGCCCTCATAGGCAGGGAGTATGAAAGGGACGAGCTTGGACGGGGTGAGCTTCCCGAGAACGTTTTTAACGCGCCGCGCGTCGAGCGCCATGACTTCTCCTATTCTCTGAGCAAGCCGTGTCCCGACGGCGTGCAGCAGGCGGTGCGTCACCTTATCCCTGATGAAGCGAAGCGCGCCACCGCCCGCATCGTCGGCTTGGGCAATACGCTCGAGGACATGCTCGCGTATCGTGCGGCGGGCGTGGAGCCCGTGCTCGCTCTGTGGGGCGTGCCGGAGTGGCTGCAGCCCTTCGCGAAGCAAGCTTGGGGAGCGACGCATGCGTTCGAAGACGTGCAGGCGTTTTGCGACTGGTGCAAGAACCCGGTAGAACCCAAGGAGGATGCTTCGGACGAAACGCTCCGTTCGGACGAAACGCCCCTTTCCGACGAAGAGGCCAAGGCGCTCCCGTCTATCTCTAGCCTTCTCAACGGCTGGAAAGCTGCGGGAGATGCGGATGGCAAGGCGCTCGAGGTGGCCAAAATGAACGCCAACAAGGCAAACGTCATCCTCGAACGCGGCGGGTACCTTACGCCATCCGTTGACGGAAGCCGGCGCGTGACGGAGAAGGGCCGCGAGCTCGGTATCATGGAGCATATGGAGGAGCCGCGCAGGCCGAAGCCGGGACAGGGCCTGGTTCCCGTCATCCGCTATACCGAGCGGGCCGAGGGCCCGGTCAAGCGCCTCATTCTCGAGAGCTTGCGCAGCTAGCGCGCGCCGTAGGATGAGCCGCCTGTGAGGATGGGCGCGGGCGGCTCGTTCGATTACAGGATGGCCTGGCAGGCTGGGCCATTGGGGAGGAGATACGCCATGGAAGACCACAGCGCGCCCCAGCAGCTCGATGCCGAAGAGCTGGTCAAGCGCTATGAAGTGTACGCCGAGATCATGGGCCGTCAGCGCGATCGTAAAGACAAGAACGATTCTGATGAGCACCCTGTCTACAAGCAGGCAGCGTTCTCGCTGCTGTGGTTTTACCGCAACCTTGCGCAGCCGGGCTCGCTGAATCTGCTTTCCCAGGCGTTTTTGGGCGACGAGGGGGCGCAGCTCCAGCTCTCGTTTGGCGAGGCGCCCGAAGCATCGTTTTCAGACGCGCTCCTCGAGGGCAAGTATCCGCTCAATGCGAGCCAGCGCCGCGCCATTGCCCGTGCGCTCAAAAGCGATATCTCACTCATCCAGGGCCCTCCAGGCACCGGTAAGACCGAGGTCATCCTGAACTTGGCCTCATGCATCATTGGCTGGGGCAAAAACGTCGCCGTGGTGGCGAACAACGGTAAGGCCATCGATAACATCACGGAAAAGATCGCCGGCTGGCGAAAGTATCCCGATCAGGCCGGCCCTAACCAGCGGCGTCTTGTCGAATCCTATGCGCGCTTGGGCGGAAAGGACGCGCGCAAGGAATGGGTTGCCGGTCATCAGGACGCTCCGGATGCTATCCGTTTTCGCACGGGCGTAAAGAAATACGATGGCGCCGTGCTGCCGAACAAGGTGTTCGCCCGCTATGGGGGCGGTGGCTGGGAACCGCATGTGCACGCAGCGGACTTCCTGAAGCGCTACCCCTTCATCACAAGCACGATCCATTCGTTCAAAAAGTGCTTTACGGATGGCGACACATTCCAGTTCGACTACGTGGTCATGGACGAGGCGTCGCAGTGCAACCCGCTTCTGGGTTTGGTTGCTATGAGCAGCGCCAGGCATCTCGTTCTCGTGGGCGACGTTGAGCAGCTGCCGCCCATCTATTCCTCTGATTCCAATCGTGCAATTGCGCGCGAAATTCGGGCACGCGGCCTCACCATGGTCGATGACCAGCGATTCTCGCTGCGCGACGACGAGCGAGACAACGGCATGAGCATTCTCGTATCTGCTCAACGGGCGCTCTCCAAGCAGCCCGTGCCGCACACCTTCCTCGATGAGCACTATCGCTGCCATCCGGGCATCATCGGCTTCTGCAACGAGTTCGTATACAAGCCAGATGGCAATGAGCTTCAGGTCAAGACCATCGATTACGACAAGAGCGTCGAGATGCCCATTCGCGTTCGCTGGTTCGAAGGCAACTACTGCGAGCGCTACATCCCTCAAAAGGTCGTGGACGGCAAGCTTGTGGATGCATGGGATATCGAAGGCATTGCGGGCGGAGGCGGCGGAGATCAGGGTGAGCCCCCGCGGAGCGGAAAGGGTACCGGGGAACCGCAACGTGCTGCGCGCGACGCTGAAAACGATGCCCAGAACGAGGAAGGGCGGCGCCGTGAGCGCGAGCAGACCGAGGAGGATACGCGCAAGCTCAGTCGCTGCAACAGCCGCCAGATCGAGATTTTCATGCATGAGGAGTGGCCGCAGCTCTGTGAGCGCCTTGCGCATGAGGAAGGGCTCAGCGCCTGTGTGCTCTCGCCGTATCGTGGCGTGCTCGAGGCGCTTCAAAACCGGCTGAGGCTCGACGGGAGCATCTCCGACGACGCGATGGGCATGGAGGGCTCTGGTGGCGCTGATCCCACCGTGCCGCACATCCCTACCTTCACCATTCATAAGTCGCAGGGTCAGGAATTCGATATCGTCTACCTCCTGCCGGGCGAGGACGGCTCGTGGGAATGGCCGTGGACCGAGGCCAAGGCGCTCATCAACGTGGCGGTGTCGCGCGCCAAGTGCGAACTCGTCATCATCACCTCGACCGCGCTTATGAGCGAGGAGACCCAAGCGGCTCTCGTGGGTGAGCGCAGGGTGGTTGGCCCGGCCGAAAACATGAAAGACGAGCTTTCTGACGAGGAGCGCGCCAAGCGGAATGAGCGCGAGAGGTTCTTGCAGAAGCTCGTCGATTACGCGCGCGACCACAACGATCCCACCCGCACGCCCGGGTGCGTCGAGGGCTTCCCGGCGAGCGACTATGCCTTCGGGTTCCATCGCTCGCGCATGCGTTCGGTGTTCGACAGCGTGCCGCTGCTGCGCAAAGAGTCGTTTTCCAAGGCGTCGTCGCCCGAGATTGCCGTGGAAAACGCCCTGCGCTCCGCTCGTCTTGATGAGCGCGGCCTCGAGGTGGGCATCAACGTACCTTTGTCGTCCTTCATCTCTTCGTGCGCCCTGCGCGAGCGGTGGGAGGCGCTGCCGGAAGCTGCTCGTCCGGAGATCGGCATCGAGGAGTTGGAGAAATTCCTCGATGGGGAATCCCATTTCGATTTCACCATCTGCGATCGCGAGACCAGGCGCCTGCTGCTGGCGATCGAAGTCGACGGCAGCATGCATCGAGGCCCTCAGGGCAGAGTAACCGAGAGCACCATGGGCAGCGCGTTGAAAGATGTTGCCCAGCAGCGGCGTCGCGACCGAGCCAAAGATGCTTTAGCGCAGGTGATGGGAGCGCGCACGCTCGCGGACAACAGCCGCTATGCGCTGAACGCGGCGGGTGTCGATGCTCCGACGTTTATGCTGCTGCGCCTACCCACCAGCGGTGTAACGGCCTGTGAGTTCGAGGAATTCAAGGTTGGCGACGAGACGAGGTTCGTGACCGTCGAAGAGCTCCTGGACGATCAATTGGAGCGCGGCTCTCAGGTGGAGCCCGGGCACGTTCTCACTGCTCCGGCAGGGGAGGGGGAACGCCCCTTCACTCGCAAGAGGCTCGCCTCGATCTCCGCGTTGATCCGGCGATGGAAAGAAGAGGGCGGGCCCGACGTCGAACTGTTCTCGCACCTCAGCTCCGCCAAGGCAAATCTCCTGCTTGCGGAGGCGGGCTACCTCGAAGGCGAGCCAAAGGACTGGCACGTCACCGAGTTGGGCGAGCGTGCAGGCATCGAGGAGACGCGCGAGTGGTTCGACAATGCCAAGAAGGGCGCGAGCATGCAGACCATGATTCGCTATGCCGATGAGGCAGAGAAGGTCGTCAAGCGGGTGCTCGCAGAGGCCCTGCGTGGTGGGCAATAGGCGTTGCGTCGAGCGTAGTGAGACAGTTGTGCCGGGTGAAACTGTCTCAGGTGAGACATGAGACAGTTGTGCCGGGTGAAACTGTCTCAGGTGGGGACGGTTGTAAGCTACGGCCCGTGCGATGGGCTTATCACGTGAGGAGCAACGGGCAATCCACAGGACATCCACGACTGGAGCCCCTGAATCAGCTCACAAAACAGCAGGTCAGCGTCTATAGATACGCCCGGCTGCGTGTATTTAAGCAATTTGGTTGACAGCTCAGCGCACATCGTCGTACTATTCATCTGCTCGCAGGGGCGGTAGTTCCGTTATGGACGTATCCAATCCGGCGAGGCTTGCTTCTCTGGGAGTGTGCCCGAGTGGTTAATGGGGACGGGCTGTAAACCCGTTGGCTCTGCCTACCAAGGTTCGAATCCTTGCGCTCCCACCAGCAAGCAAGCGCCTGTGTAGCTCAGTCGGTAGAGCACCTCGTTGGTAACGAGGAGGTCACCGGTTCAAGTCCGGTCGCAGGCTCCAGTACGGCGGTGTAGCTCAGCTGGTTAGAGCACACGGTTCATACCCGTGGCGTCACTGGTTCGAATCCAGTCACCGCTACCAGGTAACACGGTGGCTTTCCTATGTACGTGGGGGAGCCACTTAGTTCAAAGAGGCATGTCCCGGCGGGGACGACCTTAAGGAGGAGGGCTTTATGGCCAAGGAAAAGTTCGAGCGTACAAAGCCGCATGTTAACATCGGCACCATCGGCCACGTCGACCACGGCAAGACCACGTTGACGGCCGCCATCACCAAGGTTCTCTCCGAGACCGAGGGCTGCAAGGCTGACTTCACCGCCTTCGAGAACATCGACAAGGCTCCCGAGGAGCGCGAGCGCGGCATTACCATTTCCGTCGCCCACGTCGAGTATGAGACCCAGAACCGTCACTATGCTCACGTCGACTGCCCCGGCCACGCCGACTACATCAAGAACATGATCTCCGGTGCTGCCCAGATGGACGGCGCTATCCTGGTCATCGCCGCCACCGACGGCCCCATGGCCCAGACCCGCGAGCACATCCTGCTCGCCCGTCAGGTCGGCGTGCCCTACATCGTCGTGTTCCTGAACAAGTGCGACATGGTTGACGACGAGGAGCTTATCGACCTCGTTGAGATGGAGACCCGTGAGCTCCTCTCCGAGTACGATTTCCCCGGCGACGACATCCCCGTCATCCGTGGTTCTGCTCTCGGCGCCCTCAACGGCGAGGAGAAGTGGATGGATTCCGTCCGCGAGCTCATGGCTGCCGTTGACGAGTACATCCCGACCCCCGAGCGCGACGACGCCAAGCCGTTCCTCATGGCCGTCGAGGACACCATGACCATTTCCGGCCGTGGTACCGTTGCTACCGGCCGTGTCGAGCGCGGCGTGCTCAAGCTCAACGAGCCCGTCGAGATCGTCGGCATCAAGGAGACCCAGTCCTCCGTTGCCACCGGCATCGAGATGTTCCGTAAGACCATGGACTTCTGCGAGGCTGGCGATAACGTCGGTATCCTCCTGCGCGGCATCAAGCGCGAGGACATCGAGCGCGGCCAGGTTCTCTGCAAGCCCGGTTCGGTGCACCCGCACACCAAGTTCACCGGCGAGGTCTACGTCCTTACCAAGGAGGAGGGCGGCCGTCACACCCCGTTCTTCGATGGCTATCGTCCGCAGTTCTACTTCCGTACCACTGACGTGACCGGTACCGTCAAGCTCCCCGAGGGCACTGAGATGGCCATGCCTGGTGACCACATCACCATCGAGGGCGACCTCATTCACCCGATCGCCATGGAGGAGGGCCTCCGCTTCGCTATCCGCGAGGGTGGCCACACCGTTGGCTCCGGCGTCGTGAGCACCATCATCGAGTAACTTAGGCTTTTCCTGAGTAATCTCGGTTTCGCCGACTTCAAGGGACCCGGCTCCATCTCGGGGCTGGGTCCTTTTCTGTGGGGCCGTGTCACGGGCCGTCTGCAGGTATGTTGAGCTGAGCATATGCGGGCTCAGGCGCACATACCGTCGAAAGATGTGGAACGTATCTGCAGATAAACCGCGACATGGAACATCACATTGACAACGTCGCAGGTAAGATGCTAGTCTTTTCCATCGTGCCCGTTGGGGGCGGTATTTGGAGGTAATTGATTCATGCGTACTCTCGTCACCCTTGCATGCACTGAGTGCAAGCGTCGCAACTACACGACGACCAAGAACAAGGCAACCATGCCTGATCGTATGGAGATCAAGAAGTATTGCCCCTGGTGCCGTCGTCACACGGTGCACAAAGAGACTCGCTAGTCTCTTATCGTTTACACGCCAGTAGTTCAATTGGTAGAGCATCGGTCTCCAAAACCGAGTGTTGAGGGTTCGAGTCCTTCCTGGCGTGCCAGTCTTCAATCCGTAAGCCTCGTCGTTTCGGGGCTTACGGTTTCCTGTGTTAAGCGCTCATTGCGCCGGAGGTAGCTACTATGGCCAACAAGAAGAACAAGAAGAAGGCTACGCAGAAGACCGACGCTGCCGCTGCGCCGTCTTCGAAGGCCGAGGCGAAGGCTACCAAGAAGGGCGCCGAGGCTAAGCCTAGCAAGGGCGCTCGCGGCGCTAAGGCCACAAAGGCCACTGCGGTGACCAAGTCCAATGAAAAGGCGGCCAAGGCGAAGGACAAGAAGGGCAGCAAGCCTGGGTTCTTTGCCGGCATCGCGCGCTACTTCGCCTCCGTGAAGAGCGAGATGCACCGCGTGACCTGGCCGAGCAAGAAGGAGCTCATCAACTACTCCGTGGTGGTGTGCGCTTCGCTCGTGGTGGTCGGTGTCGTCATCGCGCTGCTTGACTTCGTGATCGGCGAGGGTCTCTTCCTCGTCTCTGGATTGAGGGGCTAAGCCATGTCGAAGCGTTGGTATGTAGTTCACACCTACTCTGGTTACGAGAAGAAGGTCAAGGACACCCTTCAGCATCGCATCGAGACGATGGGCATGCAGGACCGCATCTTCGATATCCAGATTCCCATGGAGAGCGTGACCGAGATCAAGGAAGGCGGAAAGCGCGAGACCAAGGATGTCAAGGTCTTCCCGGGCTATGTACTCGTCCGTATGGAGATGGACGACGATGCCTGGACGTGCGTCCGCAACACCGAGGGCGTCACCGGTTTCCTTGGCGGTAACGGCAAGCCCGCTCCGCTCTCCCGCGATGAATATAACAAGATGATGCGCAAGTCCAAGACGGGCGACGCTCCCAAGCGCACCACCGTTGGGCTCGAGGTCGATATGGCTGTTAAGGTTACCTCTGGTCCGCTTGCAGATTTCGACGGCAAGATTTCCGAGATCAACGCCGAGGCCGGCAAGGTCAAGGTCACGCTCGAAATCTTTGGCCGCGAGACTCCGGTCGAGCTTGGGTTCGACCAGATCGAGGTCATTTCCTAAGATTGGATTGTACGCGGGCCGGTGTTTCCCGTTCAGACCGCTCATCCGAACGGGTGCTTCTAGCACGGGCGCGCTTACGATAGTTCGATTTCACGTCATTCGGTTCAGGAAGGTTTTGAGATGGCTGAGAAGAAGATTGCCACTGTCATCAAGCTTCAGATTCCTGCCGGTCAGGCCAACCCGGCGCCCCCTGTCGGTCCTGCCCTTGGTGCTGCCCAGGTTAACATCATGCAGTTCTGCCAGGCGTTCAACGCCGCCACGCAGGACAAGGCGGGCGATATCATCCCCGTCGAGATCTTCGTCTACGAGGATCGCTCCTTTGACTTCGTGACCCACACGCCTCCGGCGGCCCACCTCATCAAGAAGGCCCTCGGCCTCAAGAGCGGTTCCGCCGTGCCGCAGCGCGACAAGGTTGGCCAGCTCTCCCAGGAGCAGCTCACCCAGATCGCCGAGACCAAGATGCCGGACCTCAATGCCAACGACATCGAGGCCGCTAAGAAGATCATCGCCGGCACCGCTCGCTCCATGGGCGTCACCGTCGCTGAGTAACGTTGTTTTCCTGCGGGTGCGCTAAGGTGGCGCACCCGTTTGCGCGCAATAGGGCGCGCGTTTGATGTGGGAGGGCATATGCCCGTTGACCACAGGAGGTAGAACATGCCGAAGCATGGAAAGAATTTCCGCGCCGCTGCGGAGAAGGTCGAGAAGTTCAAGCTCTACAGCCCGCTTGAGGCCGTGAAGCTCGTCAAGGAGGTCGCTCCGGCCAAGTTTGACGAGACCGTTGAGGCCCACTTCCGTCTGGGTATCGACACCCGCAAGGCTGACCAGAACATCCGTGGTTCCATCTCCCTGCCCCACGGCACCGGCAAGACTGTTCGCGTCGCCGTGTTCGCCGAGGGCGAGAAGGCCCGCGAGGCCGAGGAGGCCGGCGCCGACGTCATCGGCTCCGATGAGCTCGTGGCCGCCATCCAGGGTGGCGAGATCAACTTCGACGCTGCCATCGCTACGCCGAACATGATGGCCAAGGTTGGCCGCATCGGTAAGATCCTTGGTCCCCGTGGCCTCATGCCGAACCCCAAGCTCGGCACCGTGACCATGGACGTTGCCAAGATGGTTGGCGAGCTCAAGGCCGGCCGTGTGGAGTATCGCGCCGACCGCTATGGCATCTGCCATGTGCCGCTGGGTCGCGTGTCCTTCGACGACCAGAAGCTCGTTGAGAACTACGCTGCTCTCTACACCGAGATCCTCCGCGTGAAGCCCTCTTCCGCCAAGGGTCGCTATGTGAAGAGCATCGCCCTCAGCTCCACCATGGGCCCCGGTGTCAAGGTTGACCCGTCTGTCCAGCGTGACTTCATGGCTGAGTAGCTCCTGCGACATAGCTCTTGCAGCTTGTTTACTAAAGCCCGAGTGCCCCTGCGGCACCCGGGCTTTTTTTCAGTGAGACAGTTGTGCCAGGTCAAACTGTCTCATGGGGCGTTTTTATACGCAAAGTGATAAAACGAACCCGGTTCGTTTTATCACTATCCGAAGAGGCGAGCAACGAGAAACGTTACAACGGAAAATATATTTCTAAAGAAGTATATCGACACACATAGTACTCTGTGTTACAGTTACCTCAGAGTAAGAGCGGGGGAATACGCCCCCGCATCGAAAACGCCAGGAGGTGACGGTATGGCTACACGGGATGCGGTGAGCGACCTCATCCGGGGCAACATCGATGCCATCATCTTGTGCACGTTGAAGGATGGTGACAGCTATGGGTACGAGATCCTCAAGGATATCGCGACGGCGAGCCACGGCGAGTACGAGATGAAGGAGCCCTCGCTCTACACAAGCCTCAAGCGCCTTGAAGGCCAGGGCAACGTGGAGAGCTACTGGGGCAACGAGACACAGGGAGCTCGGCGCAAATACTATCGCATCACAGATGCGGGTATCGGCGAGTTGGCCGAAGCGACCGAGCGCTGGGTACGCGTTCGCAGAATCATTGACAGACTGCTCAAACAGGATGGAGGAGACCGATGAACGAATTGCGCATGTACGTCGAGCACCTCTTTGAAGGACGGGTGCTCACGCAGGAAAGTATCGAGCTGAAGGAAGAGATCTACGGTAACCTCGTCGCGCGGTACGAGGATTACGTCGCAGGCGGCATGTCTGAGGCCGAGGCGCTGGAGAAGACGAAGGCGAGCTTCACGAGCATCGAGGACGTGTTCAAGGAGTCTGGAGAGGTCGAGGACTCGAGTGCAGGGGAGGCCGCATCCGCCCAGGCGGGGGAGAGCGGGGCAGCGAGCTGGAATGCAGGCGCTGCGCAGGCTGCACCCGGTGCAGACGGAATGGGCTCCGCTGCCGAGACCGCGCAGATGCCGCGTCCCGAGGGAGCGCCGGTGCCGCCCGATGGCGTGGGCGCCGAGGGCCAGGCCACGGCGGGCACCCAGGCTGCACCCAAGACCCGCTCGCCGCGCAAGATATGGCCGTTTGTCGTGGGCGGTGTGTTGGCAGCGTTCATCTTACTGGCCATTGTGGGCACCGCCGTGTTCGGTCTTATTGACGAGGCCGATGTGGGCGAGCCGTCTTCGACTGCGCAAAGCATCACGCAGAACAATTCGGCAGCAACCGATGCGAGCCAAGGAGCCGCGAACGGCCAAGATAGCTCGAGCACAGGTGGAGGCGCCTCGAACCAAACCTATGACGACCTCGATGACCAGCGGGAATACGAGGCAACGAAGGCTGTGGACGACGCCATCGCGGCGCACTCCATCGACACGCTCAAGAGCTATACCGGAAACAGCCTGCCCGACCAAGGGTTCTTCGAGCACTTGCCGCTGAGCATGTATGTGTCGAGCGCGGGCTCGGAACAGGGGAGCAGTGCGAGCTACAACGTTTACTACGCCGGAGTCTCGGACGACATCGATGGCGATGGGGTCGATCGAGCGCTGGTCTACAACGCGGTGGCGGCGTTCAGCGTGTATCCGGAGCTGCAGACGATCAACTTCACCGTGCAGGACGCAGACGATACGGCCCACGACGCAAATGTCTACTCGTTCAATCGCGATACGCTGGAGCACGCCTTCGATAACGCGAGCGGCGGGGCCATCACGCAGCTCAACAGCTCGCTGTACGAGTCGCAGGAGAGCTGGGACCAGGTGCGTGATTACGTGACACGCAACCACTTCTACGACCGTCAGACCGACTTGGCCGAGATTGACGACTAGCCACGGCCATCAGCCGCGCCAAATGGGGACAGTCCCCGATTTGGCGCGGCCTCGGCAATGCTCGGCCTTTGCGTTAACAGACGGGACGCTTGCCGAGAGCAGGCTTGCGCGCCGCGCGCATTCTGCTAGACTTTAGCGCAATGCAGTGCCCGCCGGGCACTGCGGGCGAAGGGGTGGCACATGATGCTCGCATCGAACAACAGCGCACGGGTGGCCCCGGTGGCCGCTGTCGCGCTGATGCTATCCCTAGACGAGCTACTACTAGGCGCTTGCGCGTAGGGTACTTCGTCTGCTTATTCGCTAGATGGCTCATCTGAAGCACCCCACGCGTATCGGACGTCTTGCAGGACGTGAAACGCGGCGGGGTGCTTCTCGTGTATCGCATGGAAACGCTTTACCTCCTGCAAGCGCAAGCAACGAGCCCGGGCACAACCGCTGCGGGCGAGAGCAGGAGGAAGCATGACCAGGAAAATCAACATCTTCGATACGACCCTGCGCGATGGCGAGCAGTCGCCCGGCGCCAGCATGAACACCGAAGAAAAGCTCATCATCGCGCGGCAGCTCATCCGCATGAACGTCGATGTTATCGAGGCGGGCTTCCCCATCTCCAGCCCCGGCGACTTCAAGAGCGTCGCCGAGATTGGCCGTATCGCGGGCGATAGGTGCACCGTATGCGGCCTCACGCGTGCCGTCGACAAAGACATCGAGGTTGCAGCCGAGGCGCTTAAGACCGCCAAGCGCCCGCGCATCCATACCGGCCTGGGCGTCTCGCCGAGCCATCTGCGCGACAAGCTGCATCTCACGGAGGACGAGGCGATTGAGCGCGCCGTGCACGCGGTGAAGCTCGCCCGCTCGTTCGTGGACGACGTCGAGTTCTACGCCGAGGACGCCGGCCGTGCGGACCAGGATTTCCTCTGCCGCATTATCGAGGCAGCCGTGAAGGCGGGTGCCACCGTGGTGAACATCCCCGACACGACCGGTTACAACATGCCGTGGGCCTTCGGTGCGCGCATCGCCGACCTGCGCGAGCGCGTGGACGGCATCGAGGACGTGACCATCTCCGTACACACCCACAATGACCTGGGCATGGCCACGGCGCTCGCGATCGAGGCCGTCCGCAACGGCGCCACGCAGGTCGAGTGCACCATCAACGGCTTGGGCGAGCGCGCGGGCAACACGGCGCTCGAAGAGGTCGTCATGGCCATCCGCATGCACGGGCAGGAGCTCGATGCGCACACCGATATCGTGACGCAGGAGCTTACGCGCGCAAGCAAGCTGGTGAGTTCCATCACCGGCATGACGGTGCAGGCCAATAAGGCCATCGTGGGCGCCAACGCCTTCGCGCACTCCTCGGGCATTCACCAGGATGGCGTACTCAAGGCGCGTGACACCTACGAGATCATCGACCCGGCCGATGTGGGCGCCGGTGGCTCGCAGATCATCCTCTCGGCGCGCTCTGGCCACGCAGCGCTGCGCCACCGTATGGCAGAGCTCGGCTACACCTTTGCCGATGACGAGTTCGAGAGCATCTACCAGGCGTTCCTTGAGGTTGCCGATAAGAAGAAGGAAGTCTACGACGAGGACCTGGAGAGCATCGTGCACGAGCGCGAACGCGTGACCAAGGCCATCTGGACGCTCGGTGCGGTACAGGTGAGCTGCGGCTTCCCGCTTACGCCCACGGCGACGCTCACGCTCGTGGACGAGGATGGCGAGGAGCACACGGTCGCCGCCTTCGGTACGGGGCCGGTGGACGCCGTCTACAAGGCCGTGAACCAGATCGTGAGCGTGGAGAACGACCTTTCCGAGTTCGCTATCAAGGCCGTTACGCGCGGCATCGACGCGCTGGGCGAGGTCACGGTGCGCGTAACTGCAGGCGACGGCCAGGTGTACACCGGGCGCGGCTCCGATAACGACATCATCGTGAGCTCCACGAAGGCCTACATCAACGCCCTCAACCGCCTCATCTCCGATCGCCAGTGAGTCATTTTGGGACGGGGTTGTTTTGACCCATTTTGAGACAGTTTAACCCGGTACAACTGTCTCATGCGCGTTCCCCGGAGGAAACCGTCACGTACATGTCCGATTTCCCTTCATCAGCAGGAAGGATTGATCCAATGCCACGACCGATGACCGTAGCAGAGAAGATTCTGGCAGCCCATGCCGGGCTGGACGAGGTTCGCCCCGGCCAGCTCGTAGAGTGCGATTTGGACCTCGTGCTCGCGAACGATATCACCGCGCCCATCGCGATCGACGTGTTCCACGAGCTGGGCGCCACCGAGGTGTTCGACCGCGACCGCGTGTGCCTGGTGCCTGACCATTACGCGCCCAACAAGGACATCAAGAGCGCGGAGCAGACCAAAAAGATGCGTGACTTCGCCCACGAGCAGAAGATCACCCATTACTGGGAGCAAGGCTGCGCGGGCATCGAGCATGCCCTTCTGCCCGAGACCGGCACCGTGGTGCCCGGCGACCTCGTGATCGGTGCGGATTCTCATACCTGCACGTACGGCGCGCTCGGCGCGTTCTCCACGGGCGTGGGCTCCACAGACGCCGGCGTGGGCCTCGCCACGGGCCGTGCATGGTTCAAGGTGCCGCCCACCATTAAGTTTGAGATTGAGGGCGAGCTCACCGACGGCGCCACCGCGAAGGACATCATTCTGCACATCATCGGTCTTATCGGGGTTGATGGCGCGCTCTATCAGGCCATGGAGTTCACCGGATCCACCATCGCGAGCCTCTCCATGGAGGGCCGCATGTGCATCTCGAACATGGCGATCGAGGCCGGCGGCAAGGCGGGCATCATGGAGGTCGACGATGTGGCGCGCGTGTGGCTCGAGGGCCGTTGCCAGCGCCCGCCGGTGGAGTACCATGCCGACCCAGATGCCGAGTACGCCCAGGTCATTCACATTGACGCGGCGGACATCAAGCCGTGTGTGAGCTGGCCGCACCTGCCGAGTAACACGCACCCGGTGAGCGAGTCCGGCCACATCACCATCGACCAGGCGGTGATCGGCTCGTGCACGAACGGGCGAATCGAAGACATGCGCGCCGCGGCCGAGGTGCTGCGCGGACGGCGCGTGGCCGAGGGCGTGCGCTGCATCGTGATCCCCGCGACGCAGGCGGTTTTCAAGCAGTGCATGGCAGAGGGCCTGGCGGATGCGTTCATCGATGCCGGCTGCGTGTTCTCCACGCCTACGTGCGGCCCGTGCCTGGGCGGCTACATGGGAATCCTTGCCGAGGGCGAGCGCTGCGTGTCCACGACGAACCGCAACTTCGTGGGCCGCATGGGCGACCCGACCTCCGAGGTGTATCTGGCGAGCCCGGCTGTCGCCGCTGCGAGCGCCGTGGCCGGCCGCATCTGCGCCCCGTCCGACCTGTGAGTCATTTGAGTCATTATGGGACGGGGTCATTTTGAGTCATTTTGTCTTACGCCCCGTTCTAGCCTGCCTCTTTTCCCGTTCCCGTTCATCCCTTCCTGCGAAAGGATTTCTCTATGCACTACGAAGGTACCGTTTTCCGCTACGGGCGCGATGTCGACACCGACGTCATCATCCCCGCGCGCTACCTCAACAGCTCAGACCATGCGCATCTGGCGGCGCATGCGATGGAGGACCTCGATCCCACCTTTGCCGAACGCGTGCAGCCCGGTGACATCGTGGTGGCGGAGGAGAACTTCGGCTGTGGCTCCAGTCGCGAGCACGCGCCGGTGGCGCTCAAAGCGGCGGGAGTGAGCTGCGTCATCGCCAAGAGCTTCGCGCGCATCTTCTATCGCAACGCCATTAACGTTGGCCTCGCCATCTTGGAGTGCCCGGATGCCGTGGACGCCATCGCAGACGGCGCGCGCGTGGCCGTGGACACCGAGACCGGCACCATCACGAACCTCGATACGGGCGCGACCTTCACCGCTGAGCCCTTCCCGCCGTTCATCGCTGAGATTATCGAGGCCGGTGGTTTGGTGGAGCGCACGCGCCAGAAGCTCGCTCGCGGGGACTGAGGCACCGCGCTTGGCGCGGCCGTCGGTTGCCGTACGCAGGGTGTGTTCCCCCTCATTCACGCCAATGTGCGGCACCTCGGCCTCGCTATGGGAAACCCGCTCAGTTCCCTGCTTCATTTGCGAGACAGTTTAACCCGGCACAACTGTCTCTTTGCCGTTATGAGACAGTTTAACCTGGCACAACTGTCTCATCCGATTGCCAAGGAGGGCATATGCCGCTTGATAATCCGTTCGCATCTGGCCCCAACTCGGAGAGCTGGAGCTGCAACGTGAAGAAGACCTACAAGATCTGCTGCTTGCCGGGCGACGGCATCGGCCCGGAGATCATCGCCGAGGGCAAGAAGGTGCTCGCCGCAGTGGGCAAGCGTTACGGCGTTGATTTCCAATGCGAGGACGCGCTCATTGGCGGCGCGGCTATCGATGCCTGCGGCAACCCGCTGCCCGAGGAGACGCTCGCTGCCGCATGTGCGTCCGATGCCGTGCTGCTGGCTTCGGTAGGCGGGCCCAAATGGGATTCGACCGACCCTGCGGCGCCCCGTCCCGAGCAGGGGTTGCTACGCATCCGCAAAGAGCTCGGCTTGTACACCAACCTGCGTCCGGTTCAAATCTTCGCGGCGCTCGCCGATGCATCAACGCTGCGCCCCGAGGTCATCGATGGCGTAGATATGATGATCGTGCGCGAGCTCACGGGCGGCCTGTACTTCGGCAAGCGCGAGCGTTTCTACGACGAACCCGGCGCCGGCACGGCGGGGGAGCCCGGCCAGCGCGCGTACGACACGCTCGAGTACCGCGAGTACGAGATCGAGCGCATCGCGCGGCAGGCATTCGAAGCGGCGCGCAAGCGCCGCGGCAAGGTGTCGAGCGTGGACAAGGCCAACGTGCTGGAAACGAGCCGCATGTGGCGAGAGATCGTTCACCGAATCGGCGCCGCGGAGTACCCGGACGTGGAGCTGGAGGATGTGCTCGTGGACAACGCGGCCATGCAGCTCATCAGCCGCCCGGCCGACTTCGACGTTGTGGTGACGGAGAACATGTTCGGCGACATTCTCTCCGACGAGGCCGCGCAGATCACGGGGTCGCTCGGCATGCTCGCGTCGGCGAGCCTGGGCGACGGCGTGGCACTCTACGAGCCGAGCCACGGCAGCGCGCCCGACATCGCGGGGCAGGGGGTCGCCAACCCGCTCGCTCAGATCCTCTCCGTGGAGATGATGCTGCGCTACAGCTTCAGCATGGGCGAGGCGGCCGACGCGGTGCGCGCCGCGGTGACGGCCGTGCTCGACGAGGGCTGGCGCACGCGCGACATCGCCGACTCCGCGACGCCTGCGGACCGCATCCTCGGCACCGCCGCCATGGGCGACGAGGTGGCCAAGCGGATTTAGGGGCGAGCGCGCTCGCGCCTGCGCCCGCACCGACGGACGCCGCGCCGCGCACCCATATACACCATCCATCGGGGGCTTTCGCAGAGGCGAGGGCCCCATTTTTTGGCGCCGTTTTGGAGCAAGGGGCTTCGCCGGCACTCCCGATATTAGATTCGCGACACTAACAGCTGGTTGATGGATACATGCGCCTCCGCCGCCTCGATGGCAACTCGTCGGTGCTGCTCGGGTGTCATACGCAAGGGAAACTTTCCGCTGAACCGACGACGCCCCAAGGGGATCGGCGGCTGCTCTCCTGCTTCAGTCATATCGGAAAGCACGTCGCCGACAAGGCCAACCAAGCCGCTCAAGGCGTCCTGTTGCTGGTCGGCGATATGGGAGAGACTGGGGAATTCCGCGACCGTTGCGACGTAGCCCTCATCTTCATCGGACCAGAAGACGTGATAGGTGTACTCATCTGCCTTGATATCCATCGTTCACCATCCGTTCTACTGCGGCCATCATCTGACGTACTTGATATGGGGAGACCATGCCGCTGCGATTTTGGATGTTGACCCACGTGTCTCCTGTCCAAGGCGTGCGATACACATGATGCGACCCGTGGATGCATGGCTCTCCATGAGAAGCCATCTTCTACAGAAAGGGTATCATGGTGATGCTGCGCGGAAGGTGAGAGGGGGAGGCATGGCCGAGGAACATCTGACGGCGGATTTGCTCAAGCAGCTTTCCGCTGCTGCAAGACCAGAAGACTACCTGCTCCAGGGCGAGACCATCGATCGAGAGCTGTCGGATTACTTCAATGAGCTGCGGAATGATCGCGGCATGAAACGCGCTGCGGTGGTGCGCGAATCTGCGGTGAACGAAACCTTTGTTTATGACATCTTCAAGGGGAAGAGCCTTCCCGGTCGCGACAATGCTCTCAAGCTTGCATTTGCTCTGCGCTGCAGCCTCATTGAAACGCAGCGGATCTTGCGGCTTGCAGGCGTTTCAGAGCTTTGGCCCAAACGCTCACGCGACGCGGTCATTATCTGGTGCATCGAACGCGGCCTCACGCTGGCGCAATGCGATGACGAGCTCTATCGCCTGGGTGAGCAAACGCTGGTAAACCCAGAGGATGATTCCGCATGAGCCAAGACGGCAAGCGCATTCTGCATGGGATGAATATCGACGATGCCTACGTGGTCGAGTGCCAGCTGGCGCATGGAGTCGACGGTGTGACGGAGCTCGTGTCGCTCGACGGCACCGGGCCGTTTGTGCGTAAGCGCATACCGCTCGATCGGGCGCACCGCATGGTGTGGGCTGCGCTTTCCGAATGCGATAGCCCGCATCTTCCGCATGTTCACGCCGTGTATGAGATGCCCGATGAATTCGTTGCGGTATTTGACTACGTACCGGGTAGAACGCTTGAGGACGCCATGGGGGAGCGCGGGCATCTTCCGCTCACTGAGGTGGCGCCGATCATTGCGGCGCTATGCGAGGCCACGGCCGAGCTCCATGCGCACGGGATAATCCACGCGGATATTGCCCCTCGTAACGTGGTGCTCGCTGCTGACGGTGCGCATCTTATTGATTTCGGAATCGCGCAGATGGCGTTCGACGAGCCGAAGCGCGATGATGCGGCGTGGGGGACCAGAGGGTTCGCCGCGCCAGAGCAGCATGGCTTCGCGGCGATGGACGCGAGGTCCGACATCTATGCCATCGGCCGGCTCGCAGGGTATCTGCTAACGGGCGCGGTGCTGCCAGACAAGACCTTCGAGGGCGAGCTCCGCTGCTCGGGAATGGTGCCTGAGGGCGTGTGTCGGGTGCTGGGACGCGCTTGCGCTTTCGAGCCGAGTGCGCGCTATCAAACGGCCAAGGACCTTGCAGCTGCGTTTGCTGAAGCCTGTGCGGGCGATGCTGCTCCAGCGAGTCAGAGCACTCCTCCGGTAGGCTGGCCGGCGTACGAGCAAAACGCCACGTATGCAAGGCAACCTGCGCCGCATGATTCGGATCCTATCAAGCGGAGCGGTGAACGGCCGCCCCTGTATCGCAAGGCCATCATGCTCGCGCTCACGGCTCTTGCCATCGCATGCGCGATAACTGCCATGTATCTGCTGGTCTCCGATAGGTCAACTCCACATGGGGCACAGCAAGATACGCCGATATCGATGTTGGCGAATAGCTCTGGCGGGTATGAAGACACAGGCGATGCCTATGCAGGCAACTCATCGACCGATTTGGTCGAAAAGGCTGTTGAAGGTCTTAGGATTGCCGAATCGACGTGGTGCGTATCGAACGGATTCGTGCATTATGCGGTTGCGATAGAAAACGCGAGCGACGACGTGGTCGCACTGTTCCCTACGGTGACCATAACGGGCAGAGCGGAGGACGGCAGCGTCCTCTTCTCGAGCGAACAGGTACTCAATGAGCTGTATCCAGGTGAGACCAGGTATTGGGGGAGCATAGCGGGCGATGGATCGTCGGTGCCGGCTAGCGTTGAGTTTTCTATGAGCCGACCGGCAGACGGAGAGGTGCAAGCTGCCTCGGGCGAGCCAAGTAGGCTGCGCGTATCTAACGTATCGACAAGAAGGAACCAGTTTTCTGACGTCGTCGTTACAGGTGAGGTGACCTTGGAATCGCTTTCTGCGGGAAGCATCGCTTCCCAAGTGCAAGTTATTGCTATCGGGCGCGACGCTCAGGGTGCTATGGTCTTCGGATTCGAGGGATATGTCTCGCTGCCCGCGGAGGGCGACACGGTGCCGTTTGGGGTAACCAGCTTCGATGACGTTCCCGAGTTCGAAACGGTTGAGGTCTACGCTTACACCTGGTAGGCGGGTCGGTCTACCAACTTGGCGGCTGAGCTCTCCACTCCTATTCTCACTGCAAGGCGAATGCTTGCGATTGGTGTCTGCCGTCGCGGGCGCTTCGTGCCCATAACGGGCAGAGCGGGTGCGCGCCCGCGCGGACGGCGCGTCGGCGCCGTACCGCCTGTATAACCGCCCGTTCGCCGGAGCGTTTTCAAAAATTCAGTTGGCAACTGAGGAAGTCCCAAGACCATTTCGCGAAAATTGCAATCGCTCTTCCGGAAGGGCCCGCCAACAGGGCGGTGCTGCGGTTCTCCAGAAGGGAGTTGCGATGGAAGAACGGCAAGGGCGTGGAGCCAAGGGTGCGGGGCGTGAGCTGCGTGCCTGGCTGCTCGGTCGCTCGCCGGGCCTCGGTGCCCACGTGCTTGCCGCCCGCTTACCGGGCGGTACAGCATGGAGGGCGAGGGAGGTGCCTATGTGGAAGCGGTCGGACGTTGAGCGCCTGACGGGCCTCACGCGTCACATGATTCAGGACCTATGCAACCCCAATACCGGCGGGGATGGCTTGGGGTTCTGGGAGCCGGCGATATCCAAGCCGGGGTATTCGCGCTTTGACGAGGGCGACCTGCTGGCGTTCTACCTGGTGCGCCAGCTCATGAAGGCCGGGTTCACGCTCAAAGAGATCGAGTCGGCGGTGTTTGATCTGATGGAAGATGACGATTCGTTTGAGCGCGCGTTGCGCCGGAAGGCGACGGTGCTGCATCGGCGCCGGGCTGAGCTCGATAGCAAGCTGAGTGCGCTCGAGTATTTGGAGGTGGCCGCGACGGCGGCGACCGATGATCGCTTGTATGCCGTGATGGAGGTTGCGCTGACGCAGAGCGCGGAGCGTGCCGTGCACGTTGCGACGACCGAGGCACAGGCGGCGGAGGCGGATGAGGAGCTTGTGCGTCGTGGCATGCGCGAGCTGGTTGCTGCCGTGCTTGGCGCGCTGCGTGGCGAGGACGCGCCTGCCGAGATGGGCGGGTGCGGGATTGCCCCGCGGGTTGCTGGCTGGGCGAGAGCGGTTGCCGATCTTCTTGCCGATGATACGGCGCCTGCCACCGCCGGTGCCCAGAGGCTGATCCGGGAGATGGCGCATGCGATCGCGAGCGAGGGCGCGAGCGCGGGCGGGCATGCTGGCAGCGTGCACGACGCCCTTGCAAGCGAATGCAGCGGCAACGTATGCGAGGCCCTTGCAAGCGAATGCACCGGCAACGCGTGCGACACCCTTGCAAGCGAATGCGGCGGCAACGCGTGCGAGGCCCTTGCAAGCGGGCGCGCCAGTAGCGCACGCGATGCCCTCGCGGTCTGTGCCCTCGCCGCATTTCTCAACGAATCGGAAAACGGCGTCCCCATCGAGCTCGTTTTTGGCGAGGGTTCGTTCGCGTTTCTCGCGCAGGCAGCCGTAGCCCGCGTGAACGATATGGATATGCAGCTCAGATAGAAGGGGTGGATGGATATGGGAGAGGCAAAGATGCCGCGCGCGGGGTTGGGGGCAGAGCGCCTCGTGGCTCGTATCGCGATGGCCGTAGGCGCCCTCATGTTGGTGGCGGCGTTCTTCTTGCCATGGGCTTCGGCGGGGGACGAGTTCCGCGATGCTGCAGCGCTCGCACCCGACGTTGTGTTCTATGAGCCTACAGGGATGACGGTTTCCGGTGCGACCGATATCTCGCTCATGGAGTACGCCCAGGTGTATGGCTCCATGGGAGGAACGTGGCAGGTATATATGGTCATCATGTACGCGACGGTGGGCGTAGCCGCTGTTGCCTTGGTTTTCGCTGCATTTGGGAAGCCCGTTCCAACGGTGGTATTCGGCATCGCGGCTTTTGCCGCCTCGCGCCTTTTGGTATGGGACTTTGGTGATCGCGGGGTGCTTCCCAGCAGTACGCACGATTGGGGCCTCGCGCCAGCGGTGTACACCGTTGGCCTTGTTGTGGTGTTAGTTGCGTCGGTTTGGATGTTCATGCTCAGGCGGCAGGAGGGCAAACGATAGGAGAAAGGCGTTTCCGCTCGACCGGCGGGGGCGCCTCGCTAGACGTGCCGGAGCAAAGCGTAATGGTATTCGAGGTAAGGAGAGTGCGATGAAACGATTTTGGATGATTGCTGCGATGGGTGTCTTGGCCATCGTCCTTACGGGTTGCAACAATGGGGGAGGTGCTGAGCCCTCTGCGGCGGGATCGCAATCGGCGGGGCAGGACGCGTCTGCTGGAGCGGCCTCTGCTCAGCAGAGCACGGTCGAAGCAGGAAGCCCGGAGGAGGTTCTCGCCAATATACAGGCCGATTTTAACGATACCGCTCAGAAGTTGTATGACGAGCAGGCGGCGATGTTTGATGAGGTTGGTGAGAACTTTGACGACTATACTGCCAACCAGCAGCTCGTTAATGACTGGTACGCGCTTGCGCTGAGCGAGACGGAGGCGCTTGGAGAGCGCACCTATGAGAATAGCAAGGTGTACTTCCAATCGGTGATTAACACGGTTGACTCCAATGACGATGACGCAATTCATGATGCCATCGAAGCGTACTATGATGCGATTTATGAAGATGCCTATGGCGACTATTACGATGCCGTCTATGAGGACGCGTTCAAGGACGCCTATGATCAGTTCTACGACGGCATTCTTGCTGATGCGCTTGATACCGAGGACTATGGCGTCGTTTCGGATGCAAGGTCTGAGGAGTATGACAATTGGTCCGATGCGCGCTCGGACGTCTATAACGCGATTTCCGATGCTCGTTCGGATGTTTACGATGTGAGCTCCGATGCATACAGCGCGTACTATGACGATGAATTCGTTCTCGATGAAATCTTCCGGGATCCGGTCGTCAACGTGAAAAAGAATGACGAGGAGTAGGGACCTGGAGACGCGGTGCCGTTCGGTCCAAGTGGCTTAGAACTCCACGAGTTCGCGCACCGGCGTATCAAGCGCTCGCGCGATGCAAATGAGGATATCGATGCCGATGTCGGCCGTTCCTGTCTCAATCTTCCAGAGATAGGAACGGCTGATTCCCGTCATGAGGGCAAGTTGCCGCTGCGAGATTCCTTGCTCGGTGCGAACGGCCCTGATCCGGGAGCCCAAACTTCTCTTTTCGCGCACGTTATCCATGTTCTGAGCATACGTGCGGTATAGTGTGATGTGGCTCACTGTAGAGAGCATATATCGGGGAAGCATGATTGGGGTGGATCATGGCATTTAAGCTATCGAAGGGAAAGGTGAAGCTGGCAAAAGCTGGTGCTATCGGCGCGTTAGTCGGCCTGTTGCTGGGTATCGTGGGCACGCTGTTTCTTTCAAATTACAATCCGCCTGATGACAACTCGCATAACGAGGCGTCGGTCGTATTCGGTAGAATCGTTTCTCAGAATGAGCTCGTATCGGTTTCGCAGGATTACAACATCGTTGATAAAGTCTCAGATGCTAATTCTTTTTTCGGATTATTCGATATTCCGTTTACTGGGAACAGCTTTTGGTATCGCTATACCGGGACTATTAAGGCTGGCGTGAACTTGGAGACGGCGAATATCGACGCGCAGGGGACCAAGATTACCATCACGCTCGATCCCGCGTACATTATTTCGAATGAGCCGGATATGGATCAGTCCGGGGTGCTCGAAGAGAATAACAACGTCCTTAATCCAATTCACGTAGATGA
Source organism: Enorma sp. (assembly GCF_982429025.1). Lineage (NCBI taxonomy): Bacteria > Bacillati > Actinomycetota > Coriobacteriia > Coriobacteriales > Coriobacteriaceae > Enorma > Enorma sp. The sequence goes on along the minus strand of NZ_CEWCAA010000020.1, from coordinate 4,853 downwards.
TGTTGACGAGTTCCAGCGTTGGTGTATTGAGCAGAGCGAGGCGGACGCGATTGAAGGCGGTTTGCTCGAGGACGCCCAGGTTGAAGCGGAAAGCAGGCTGTCTAATCTCTTTTACGTTGCGCTCGGAGACGAATATACCGTTGAATTTGTCTGGCGCGAGGCGCCGCTAGAGACGGAAGAGGCTGCGGATTAAGTCGAGCCGCCATGAACGGGGAGTTTTGATGATGGGCGCGGAGATCGTTGTAGTGGTAGTGGTTGGTGAGGTGTTGCTTGCAATAGATTCTGCAAAGTAGACCTCATGTCACCACGTTATGGCTCGGCTTGAGTGGCCAAATGTCATTATTTTGCTTGCGGAACTCCGGCATTTAGCAGGGTATACTGTCCACAAAGGAGGTGCCCGATGCTCGAGATCCGCGATATCCAGCAGGCTGTGCGCGCAACAGCGCAAAAGTACGGTCTCACGAAAGTTACTCTTTTTGGCAGCTTTGCTCGCGGTGACGCGCACGAGGGTTCCGACGTGGATTTTCTTGTCGAGACATCGGCGCCCTTGGGCTTTGCGCGCGGGGCGATTTACAACGAGCTGGAGGCATCGCTCAACCGGCCGGTGGATATCGTTTTTGGCGTGCAGAACCTCTACCCATTTATAAGGGACGCCGTCGATAGCGAGGGGGTAGTGCTTTATGAGGCGCGATAAGCCCATCCCCGACAACGCGCGAGCCTTTATCATCCAAGAGGTCATTAGAAATGCAGAGATGATTTGGAAGCGCATCGATGAGCACCATATCGATGAAGGTTCCTATGCCCACTCGACTGAATACCAAGACTTGCTCACTATGCCGATGCTTCGAATTTGTGAGTTGGTGACCGAGTATCGAAGCGTTTTCGAAGAAATTGACGAATCGTATCCATGGGCAGATGTTGCAAAGATGCGCAGCAAGATTGCGCATCCCTATGGCGGATTCGACTTTGGCTTCGTGTGGGATGCCGTTACCGTGGATCTCCCCGAGCTCGTTGATGTTTGCCGGAAGGGGATTTCGTAACTCCGAGGTAGCGTGTAGTAAGACACTGCATGTATGAAGCATTGTGATACCTACACGTACATAGTTCTGTACATAATCATGTACGTTATTGGCTACAATATAGTGCGAGACCAAGGAGATGGCCATGGATGCAATCTATTCGGCAACGGCGCTGCGCGATCATCCCCGTGAGGTGAAGCGTGCTGCTCAAGAGCGTCTCGTACGCATTACCGAGAACGGCAAAGGCGCCTATGTGTTTTGTTCTGAGGAAGTCTTTCAGCAGCAGATAGACGATGCGGTCGAACGTGCTCTATACGTGCAGCGCGCTGAGGCGGCGATTGATGCGGGGCGGCGTGCGTTCGAAGCGGGGGACTATATCGAGGGCATCGATGCCGCTCGACAGGCAGTGGCAAAGCGGCGGGTTCCTCGTGGCTAAGCTGCTGTTCACCGCCCCGTTTCTCGATGATCTGGCCCAACTCGATGAGCGAGTTGAGGCAGAGGTGTGGCGCAAGCTCGAATTAGTGCAGAGCGTGCCGGGCGTGGGCACTTCTCTTGTTGAGCCCCAGCTCATCCGCTCGTATGGCACATCCTGCCTGAAGATAGCTGTTTTTGGCTTTGATGCCCTGTATGAGCGACATCCCGCTGCCGACGATGCGGGTGATGAGTTCGTTGTTGTTTTGGGAATCATCTCCCAGCGGCGCGTTCGCTGAGCGTATCAGCGTTTCACGCATCGCGACGCCCGGTAGGTGGTAGACGCCTGTAGCGATGTCCGCATACCGTCGCGATGCATACGTGGTAGAAAAATGCTCCAAATGGATTATCTCGGATTGCTTTGCCGCTAAAGCTCTTGTTCGGCAATTGCTAGCCGTTCGCTCACGTTGGCTCTTGCAAACAACACGCGGGCAATAGTGACGCGCTGGGTATCTTCCTCGACCCAATAGAATGCGACGTAGTGGCCTGAGCGTATGGTTCGATACTCATGGGCAAGCGGTCGAACCGGTACGTATACGGAGCGACGGTACGGCATGCTGGTCAGGCTTTCCGCAGCAGCGATGATCCCTTCAATGGTGCGAGTTGCCGCTTCAGGATTATCAAGGGCAAGGGTAATGTACCGTGCGATATCTTCGAGGTCCTGCCGAGCGGTAGGAAGATATGAAACGCTATACATGGCTGGCGGCATAGGTTTGCTCGGCGGCCCTTGAAATGACGTTTCGAATCGACTCCAGCACCTCATCTGAAGAGTATCGCGTGCCCGTCGTTTCGGCTTTGCGCTCTGCCTCCTGCAGTTTTGCGTATACGCGGCTATCAAATTCCAACGCCTCGTACGTCTCCATGCTCATGACCACCATGTCGCCGACGCCGTTTTTTGTGAGGAATATAGGCTCGCCGCTATCGTGCACATCCCGCGAAATCTCGGCAAACTTGTTGCGAAGGTCGGATATGGGGCGAATGCTTTGCATGACAGCTCCTCAAAGTACAGATGCCTTAGCTATCATAATTATGATAGCTAAGGCAAAGAGCAGGAGCAAGAACAATAGCCTGGAGTAAATCGTCGCTGTTCGGAGAGTATAAATATGAGCAAAGCTTTTCTGATCCATGGTAGCCTGTACCGTGGTTAGACAACTTCTTTTGAGCAGGCGAATGAAAAAGAGGTGGCTTGCATGAACATCCAGATCTTCGGAACCAAGAAGAGCTTCGACACCAAGAAGGCGCAGCGCTACTTCAAGGAGCGGCGCATCAAGTTCCAGTTCATCGACCTGCGCGAGAAGGAGATGAGCAAGGGCGAGCTGCAGAGCGTGATGCGCGCGGTGGGCGGTCTCGACGCGCTCATCGACCCCAAGGCCAAGGACCAGGACGCGGTCGCGCTCATCACCTACCTCGCCGAGAGCCAGAAGTTCGACAAGCTGCTGGAAAACCAGCAGATTCTGCGCGAGCCTATCGTCCGTAACGGCAAGCAGGCCACGGTGGGCTACGAGCCCGATACCTGGAAGACCTGGGAGTAGCGGTGCCCTTCGCTGCTGCGTTCTAGGGAGGCTGCGGCACAAACGGCCCGCCGTGCCCGCAGCCCCAGAGCGAAGCCGCTCCCTCCACCCGCCGGCCCGCGCCCTCCGCGGTGCCCATGCCCAGCCAGACTGTCGCTTCTGCCGCCGTCATTCATCTCGCGCCTCCGAAAGGAACCCCCATGAGCACCCTCATCGTCTACTGCCACCCCTACGAGCAGAGTTTCTGTCACGCGATGCTCGATGCCCTCTGCGAACGCTACGACCGCGAGGGCACTCCGTACCAGGTCATTGACCTGCATGCAGACGGCTTCGACCCCGTCCTCTCGCGCGACGAGCTCGCGGTCTACGGCGAGGGCACGGCGCTTGATCCGCTCGTGACGCGCTACCAGGGGCTCGTCGCCGGCTCCGACCGCCTTGTGTTCATCTTCCCCATCTGGTGGAACGACATGCCCGCCATGCTTAAGGGCTGGCTCGACAAGGTGCTGCTGCAGGGCTTCTCGTGGGAGCCCACGGGTGCAGGCCTCAAAGGCACGCTCACCTACATCACATCGGCAGAGGTCTACACCGCGTCTTCGAACCCCACCGAGTTCCTGCGCGAGCAAACCGGTGACGCCATCCAGCGCATGTTCATCGAAGGCACGCTGTGGCAGCTCGGTATTTCGAGCGGTACCTGGGAGAACTTCGGTAGTATGGATGTCTCAACGGAAGAGGAGCGCACGGCGTTTTTGCGGCGGCTGGCAGGGAAGGACGAGTGACCCGGCGTACGGCGGCTGGCGGGGAAGGACGAGTGACCCGGCGTGCGGCGGCTGGCCGGGAAGGGCGCATAACCGGCGTCCAGCGGGCTTTTTCGGCGGTTTTCCCGGGGCCAGAAAGTAGACCATGCGAACAATGAATAAAACCAATGCGATTCTGCATATTATCCCAGCATTGCCGCAATGGCGCGCACAACGGCATCCTTGGCGGCGGAGGTTTTGCTCGCATCGGCCACGGTCAACACGACGCTGCCCTTGATGCCCAGCTCGCCAACCTCGGAGAAAAACACGCTGGGCCCGTCGGTCACGGCCGACGCGCTTTCTGCTGCGCGGCGCGCCTCGGCAATGATCTGGGCGGAGAGCTCGTCGAGGTCGACGGGCTTGCCCGCACGCGCGCGGTCGCGTGCGGTGGTAGCCTCGTCGCTCCCGGCGGCGCTGGCATCCCCGCGCCGCGCCTCGAGTTCGCGCAGCGTGGGATAGGTGCGCGGCACGCTGAAGGGCACCGTTACCCGGCTTGCAGGCAGAAGGTGCACGAGCGCCGTCGTGGAGATGATCGAGTTGGGGATGATCACCGTCTGCCCCAGGCTGTCCTTGATGGTGGTGTGGCGCCACGTAACGTCCTGCACCACGCCGCGCTCGCTGCCCACCTCGATGTTGTCGCCGGGCTTCACGATGCCCATGAACGTAACCTGGAGTCCGCCAATGAGGTTGGAGAGCGTGTCTTGGAAGCCGAGCGAGACGGCGATGCCGCCGACGCCGAGGGCGGCGATCACCGAGCTCGTGTTGACGCCGAAGCAGCTGTCGAGCACGATGCTCGCGCCGACGATCCAAATGATGGCGCGCACGATGTTAATGATGATACTCGAGCTGGGCAGCGGGTTGCTACCGTGGTGCAGCATGCGCGTTGCCGCCTTGACGGTAAGCTTTTCGACCACCCGTGTCGCTATCACGATGATGACCGCCCATGCGACCTGTTGGAAAAGCGGGTGGGTGACGATTGCCTGAATGCTGGAAAGAACGCCGTCCATGATGCTCCGGTTCTCGCTGCGATGGTCCTTCTCCCATGGTACCCGAAGCGC
>NZ_CEWCAA010000019.1:0-33745 GCF_982429025.1 Enorma sp. | reverse complement strand
ATCTATGACGACGAAATCTCGCTCGTCTTCGCCCGGCGCCTGCGTGGGCTTGTGAAGTTTTCCTCCGTTGACGAGCTCATCCGTACGGTGCTCGGCAACATCGAGACGGTCAAAGCGGATTTTGGGGAGAAGGGGGTGCCGCTCGTATGATCAGCGATGAGGATAAGAACCGCGTGCGTGCGGCCACCGACCTCGTGGACCTTGTGCAAGAGACGGTTCCGCTCAAGCCGCGGGGGCAGGACCTTTGGGGGTGCTGTCCCTTTCACGGCGAGAAGACCCCGTCGTTTCATGTCATTCCTGCGACCCAGGTTTGGCATTGCTTCGGATGCGGCAAGGGGGGCGACTGCTTCACCTACGTGATGGAGCGCGAGAACCTTTCGTTTCCCGAGGCCATCCGCTACCTTGCTGATCGTGCAGGCATTGAAATTCATGATTCGTACGATGGGGGCAACCGCGGGACGAAGCGCACGAGGCTCATGGACGTATGCGATGAGACCGCCGCGTTCTACCACACGCAACTCATGCGCGGCCACGATGGTCGCGCGCGCGAATACTTCGCATCTCGCGGCATGGGAGCCGAGGTATGCCGGCGCTACCGGCTGGGGTTCGCCCCGGGGCATGAAGCGCTCGTGCGCCACCTGGGCGAGGCGGGGTTCACCGCGCAGGAGATGATCGATGCCAACGTCGCCGTGAAGCGCGGCCGTGGTCTTGCCGATCGCTTTTTCGATCGCGTGATGTTTCCCATCTTCGACGAGCGGGGTCGCTGCATCGCCTTCGGCGGCCGCGTGATGGGGGACGGCCAGCCGAAATATCTCAACACGGCCGAAACCGCCATCTTTCACAAGAAGCGTAACCTCTACGGTTTCAACTGGGCGAAGCAGCATATCGTCTCCGATGCGAGGGCGGTGGTGGTCGAGGGGTATACCGACGCCATCGCGTGCTACGAAGCAGGTATCGGCAATGTGGTCGCGACGCTCGGAACGGCGCTCACCGAACAGCACGTGAAGACGCTCACGCGTTTTTCCAAGCAGATCATCTATTTGTTTGACGGTGATGCCGCCGGTCAGAAGGCAGCTGAACGCGCCATCCAGTTCATCGAGCAGAGCTCGGTCGACCTTCGGTGCGTGGTGCTGCCAGACAATATGGATCCCATGGAATTCCTTACGGCACGCGGGGGAGACGCGCTGCGCGCGCTCCTCGATGATGCTGAGCCGCTCATGGATTTCGTTTTCGGGAAACTTGCCGAGCGCAGCGATGTTTCCACTCCCGCCGGGCGCACCAAGGCGCTCGACGAGGCGTGTCGCCTTATCTACCCCCTGCGGGCGAGCTATCTCATCGATTCGTACTATATGCAGATCGCCGACCGGCTGCGCTTGGATGTGGATACGGTGCGCTCAGCTGCTCAGGAGGTCTTCCGTGCCGTCCGCTCCGAGGAGTCGACCGCTCGACGCCGCGAGCAGGCGCGCGAATCCGCTGGTGCTGCTTCTGTGTGGGACCGCACGACTGCCTCCTCGACAGGGGGAGCTCGGGGGAGCTCTGGCGCCTCGGGGGCGCTGCCAACCGTTCGCGACGGCGGCGAAGACGTCGATGTGCCGTATGACTACGTACCGCTTGATGCTTACGAGGGCGCAACGCCCGCTGGGCCCGAGGATGCGAACGGCTATCCCGCATCCGGCTTCCAGGGTGGCGTCGATGCGTCGGCTCCCGCAGCTCCCGCGGTGGTGCTCACGGATCTTGAGCGGCGTGCGCTGGCAGGTGAGCGCGAGCTGCTCACCCTGCTCACGAGCTCGCCCGATGCCTTCCGGCCGTTTGCCGACCGCATTACCGAGATCGATTGGGTCGATCCACGGCATGAGGCCATTGCGTGGGCGGTTCTCGCTACGCCGGAGGGGACGAGCCCGGCAGATGTGATGAATGCCGTGCTCGCCGTTTGTCCTGAGGCACCCCAGCTCGTGTCGAGCGGGCTCATCTCGTCTACCAGCAGTCATTCCACGGAGACGAACATCGAGTTTCTTATCGACACGCTCGAGCTCTACACCGTGCAACGTCGTCTGCGCGAGGCGCAGGCGCAACTTCGGCAGGGGCGAGGGCTCAGTCATGAGGAACGGCGCGAGCTTACCATCAAGGCGACGCGCTATGCCGCGCGGCAGCGGGAGCTTCATAAGGCTGTGGGCGGCATCGCCGATCCGTTCCGTACGGAGTGATGCGCAGCGGATCGCTTGATCGGTTCGGCCTGCCTTGTCTATACGCCTTCGAAGTGCAGGAAGGTATTTTAATTGCTTCATTTCCGCACATGCTGGGTATAGTGACCTGTGTTAAAGTATTGAGTCTGTGAAAAGAAGGAAGGGAGAGTCTGTGCCCAAGAAGTCCGAGAACAGCACCGAGCTCAATTCGTACATCGACAAGCTCGTCGATATGGGTGCCAAGTCCGGGTCGGTGACCGAGGATGAAATTCAGGTCGTGTTGAAAGACGTCGAGGTCTCCGATGCACAGCTAACCTCAATCTACCGTTCCCTTCGCGACCATGGTGTCGAGGTTACCTCTCAGGTTGACGGCGACGATGCCCCCATCGATGTTGACGACGTGGACGATGTCGACGATCTGGATGACGACCTCGGGGACGAAAGCTCCGAGGACCACGACATCAAGGTTGCCAAGCTCGCTGAGTCCGAAATGGGGTCCGCGCGCAAGAAGAAGCCCCGCGCCCGCACGACGCGCTCGCGTTCGCGCGCCCGCGGCATCGATGCCTCGACGGTCATGCTCACAGGGGACCCGGTGCGCATGTACCTCAAGGAGATCGGCAAGGTCGATCTTCTGACTGCGGCCGACGAGGTCGACCTCGCAATGAAGATCGAGGCTGGTCTCGACGCGACGGAGAAGCTCGAGGCCGCCGATCGCGGTGAGATCGAGCTCACGCGTGCCGAGATGCGCCGCCTTATGCGTGTCGAGCAGGTTGGCCTCGATGCCAAGCAGGCGCTTATCTCGGCGAACCTTCGCCTCGTTGTCTCCATCGCCAAGCGCTACGTGGGCCGCGGCATGTTGTTCCTCGACCTCATCCAGGAGGGCAACCTCGGTCTCATTCGCGCGGTTGAAAAGTTCGATTACGAAAAGGGCTTCAAGTTCTCTACGTACGCTACCTGGTGGATTCGTCAGGCCATCACCCGCGCTATCGCCGACCAGGCGCGCACCATCCGTATCCCGGTTCATATGGTCGAGACGATCAATAAGCTCGTCCGCGTGCAGCGCCAGCTTCTTCAGGACCTTGGGCGCGACCCAACCCCAGAAGAGATCGGTGCTGAGATGGATATGAGCGCGGACCGTGTTCGCGAGATTCAAAAGATCAGCCAGGAGCCGGTCTCGCTCGAAACGCCCATCGGCGAGGAAGAGGATTCGCAGCTCGGTGACTTTATCGAGGACTCTCAGGCCGTGGTGCCGCCCGACGCGGCGAGTTTTTCGATGCTGCAGGAGCAGCTCGGCCAGGTGCTCGACAGCCTCGCCGACCGCGAGCGCAAGGTTATCGAGCTTCGCTTCGGTTTGGTGGACGGCCATCCGCGCACCCTCGAGGAGGTTGGACGCGAATTCGGCGTCACGCGTGAGCGTATCCGCCAGATCGAGAGCAAGACCCTGGCGAAGCTTCGCCATCCAAGCCGCTCGAGCAAGCTCAAGGATTACATCGAGAGCTAGCCTATCGCCTTTTGCTCAAACGCGCCAAGCATTGCATCCCGCCTATACCGTCGTGTAGGCGGGATGTTTTTATGGTCTCCTGTCGCGATTGGGGAGCTCCGGGCAGGCTTCGATAAGCAGAGCAAAAATAAAAAACCCTGTCAGGGGGACTGACAGGGTCTTTGAATCAATGGCTCCCCGGGTAGGACTCGAACCTACAACAGCGCGGTTAACAGCCGCGTGCTCTACCATTGAGCTACCGAGGAATGTGGCTGCTCTCAAGCAACAGGAACTAGTATACAAAAGTCATGGCGATTGGCAAGACTCAAAATGAAAAAATTCCGTTGCGGGTAACGCTCTGATAGAATGACCACCGTCAACGTAAGCTTTATCCGTAGGGAGCCTTGTCGTGGCCGTAGCCATCAAGTCGCAGAGTGCGGCACATGCCCGCACGGAGATGGAGAAAGACCTCTTCATCCTCCAGCAGCTCGTGACCAAGGATTTTAAGATCAGATACCGTCGCTCGGTGCTGGGCGTTGCGTGGAGCGTTCTCAACCCGCTGCTCATGATGATCGTCATGGCGATTGTCTTTAGCACGATTTTCGCTCAGGGGAGAAATGGTTCCATTACTCCTGAGATGTACCCGCTCTACCTTATCGTGGGCAACATCACCTTCACGCTTATGTCGGAATCTACAAGCTCGGCCCTGACCTCGATCATCGATGCTTCGTCGCTTCTTAAGAAGGTTAAGGTGCACCGCTTTGTGTTCCCTGTGCAGAAGGCTTTGTTCTCGCTCGTTAATTTTGCCTTTTCGCTCATCGCTGTCGCTATTGTTATGCTGTGGTTCCGCGTTGTGCCCACGTGGCACCTCATCTGGTTGCCGGTGGTCCTCATCTTGCTTGTGACGTTCTGCATGGGCCTCGGCCTGCTGCTGAGCGCGCTCACCGTCTTTTTCCGCGATATCCGTCATCTGTGGAGTGTCGTGATTACTGCGTGGACCTATTTCACGCCCATCTTCTGGACCACGGATTTCATCGCGCAGATGCCGCGCATCCTGCAGCTCGTGATGTACGCAAATCCCATGTACAACTACCTCCAGTTCATGCGCGATATCTTCCTGTTCCAGACGAATCCCACCGCCTTCACGCTCGGCATGTGCGCATTCTGGGCTGTGCTCGCTATCGTGGCGGGCTACCTCGTCTTCCATAAGACCGAGCATAAGTTCATCCTCTATATCTAACCGAAGCGTCGCGGCGCATCAGTTCGCGCTGCACGCCGCATGCGAAGGGCAAATGCCATGGCAGGGACCGCAACTTCAACGCCTGAATACGCCATCGAGGTCAACGATGTGACCATGATCTTCAACATGGCATCGGAGCAGTTGAACAACCTCAAGGAATACTTCATTAAAATCATGCGCCACGAACTCTTCTTCAGCGAGTTCCGCGCGCTCAAGCATATCTCGTTCAAGGTGCGGCGAGGCGAGGTCGTAGGGCTCGTGGGCACCAACGGCTCGGGCAAGTCCACCATGCTCAAGATCATCGCCGGCGTTCTCGAGGCGAGCGAGGGTGAGTGTATCGTGCGAGGCAATATCGCGCCGCTCATCGAGCTCGGTGCGGGTTTTGATATGGAGCTTACGGCACGCGAGAACATCTATCTCAACGGTGCGCTTCTGGGCTATACCAAGCAGTTCATAGACGATCACTTCGATGAGATCGTCGAGTTCGCTGAGCTGCGCGATTTTGTCGATATGCCGCTCAAAAACTATTCCAGCGGCATGGTTGCCCGCATCGCATTTGCCATCGCGACGGTAACTGAGCCCGATATCCTCATCGTAGACGAGACGCTTTCGGTTGGTGACGTGTTCTTCCAGCAGAAGTGCGAAGACCGCATCCAGCATTTCATCAAGAACGGTGATGTGACGGTTCTCTTTGTGAGCCATTCCATCGAGCAGGTCGAGCGTATCTGCCAGCGCGCCATCTGGATTGAGAAGGGCGATCTTCGCATGGATGGTCCCGTTGCCGAGGTTTGCGAAGCGTACCGGGGCCAGTTCGGCTAGGCTCTTTTCCCGTCGCACGCGGGCACATTCGGTGCCCTTTCGTTTTGAATATGCAGAAACGAAGAAGTTTCATACATGTTTTGCGACTATTGGGGGAATGGGCCGAGTGCGTGCACCCTCGTGATAAACTAAGCTCGACCTTTAAGCGCGGTACGAGATACTCGCAAGGACGTGAACATACAGCTGCATTGCCGCAGCCTTTCTTGCAGATGTCTTGCCGCGCCGCGGTCAGGCATCTTTTTTGTTGCCGCGAATGCCTGCTTCAGGCTAACGCGGCATCGACCGAGGAAGGAGAGCGATGGGCACCAAGCCTAAGGCGGTCATCATGGATGAGACTGCCATCAACCGCGCGCTCACGCGCATCGCACACGAGATCCTCGAGCGCAACGAGGGTTGCGACAACCTTGCGCTCGTGGGTATCGTGACACGCGGCGACCTGCTCGCAAAGCAGCTTGTCGACAAGATCGAGGAGATCGAGGGTGTGAGGGTTCCGCTCGGCAGCCTCGACATCAGCTTCTATCGCGACGACTTCGCCACGTTTGCGCCGGAAGTCCATGCCAGCAGGATCGACTTCGATGTTGACGGCAAGCGCATCGTGCTGGTGGACGACATCCTTTACACCGGTCGCACCATTCGCGCCGCGCTCGATGCCATCATGGACCTTGGTCGGCCGAGCCGCGTCGAGCTCGCTGTCCTCGTCGACCGCGGTCATCGAGAGCTCCCCATCTGCCCCGATTTCGTGGGTAAGAACGTTCCTTCCTCGCATGAGGAGAATGTCCGCCTGTATCTGCAGGAAGTCGACGGGCGCAGTACCGTCGAGATCTTCGACGTCGAGCCGGGCGCCCGTGTGGGCTCCGCGCCGCTGGGAGGCGAGTAGCCCATGTTCAACAACCACAAGCACCTGATCGACATCTCGGAGTATTCCGACTCCGAGCTCATGACGATCCTCACCACCGCTAAGGCCTTCTCCTCGGTCAATGAGCGCGCAATCAAGAAGGTCCCCACGCTCAAGGGCAAAACGATCGTCAACATGTTCAACGAGCCGTCTACCCGTACGCGCAGCTCGTTCGAGCTCGCTGAGAAGCGTCTTTCCGCCGATACGCTCAACTTCGGCGGCTCTTCCACCTCCACGGTGAAGGGCGAGAGCCTCATCGATACCGTCATGACGCTCGATGCGTACAAGATCGACTGCATCGTTGTGCGCGACAAGCACGCCGGAGCTCCCTACATCGTGAGCCAGGCGAGCCCTGCGGTCGTCATCGATGCTGGCGACGGCAAGCATGGCCATCCTACCCAGGCCCTGCTCGACCTGTATTCCATTTGGGAGCGCAAGCAGGACTTCAACGGCCTCAAAGTGGGCATCGTGGGCGACATTGCCCACTCGCGCGTCTGCGGTTCGCTCATCCCTGCGCTCAAGATCATGGGCGCCGAGGTCACGGTCGTTGCTCCCGGTACGCTCATCCCCGCAGCGCCCGAGGTGCTCGGAGCCGACCATGTTAGCTATTGCCTGGACGACGTCCTGCCCGAGCTCGACGTGGTCTACATGCTTCGCATCCAGCGCGAGCGCTTGGAGGGTGCGCCCTTCCCAAGCCTGCGCGAGTACCATGAGCTCTTCGGTCTTACCAAGAAGCGCGAGAAGCTCATGAAGCCCGATGCGATCATCTGCCACCCCGGTCCCATCAACCGCGGGGTGGAGTTCGACTCCTATATGGCCGACCATCCGGAGCGCTCCGTGATTCTCGATCAGGTGTACGCGGGTATCTGCGTGCGCATGGCTGCCCTGTATCTGCTGCTTGGAGGTGCCGATAATGGCCTTGCTGCTTAAGAACGGACATGTCGTCGACCCGCAGACCCACACCGGTATGCGCTTTGACGTGAAAATCGACGGCGACACGATCGTCGAGGTGGGGGAGAACCTATCCACCGACGGTTGCGAAGTCATTGATCTTGCTGGTAAGTACCTCGTTCCCGGCCTCGTGGACATGCATGTGCATCTGCGCGAGCCCGGCTATGAGCACAAGGGCACCATCGAGAGCGAAACCCGCGCCGCTGTGAAGGGCGGCTTCACCGGCGTCTGCTCTATGCCCAACACCGATCCAGTGACCGATAACGGCACCGTGGTCGAATACGTGAAGTCCGTTGCCGCCCGCGAGGGCCATTGCCACGTGTACCCGGCGGGCGCTTGCTCCAAGGGCCTCAAGGGCGAGATCATCGCCGAGATGGGCGATATGGTGGCGCACGGCGCCGTCGCCTTCACCGACGACGGCCGCGGCATCCAGGGTGCGGGCATGATGCGTCGCTGCATGGACTACGGCAAGATGTTCAACAAGACCTTCCTCTCCCATTGCCAGGACGAGGACCTCGTGGGCGACGGCCAGGTGAACGAGGGCGTCGTCTCCACCCGCCTGGGGCTTCTCGGCTGGCCCGCGGAGGGCGAGGAGCTGCAGATCGCTCGCGACATCGCGCTTGCGCGCCTCACCGGTGCGAAGCTCCACATCCAGCATATCTCCACCGCACGCGGCCTTGAGCTGGTGCGCGCCGCCAAGGCGGAGGGCCTGCCCGTGACCTGCGAGGTCACGCCGCACCACCTCTTCCTTACCGAGGATGCGCTCGACGGCACCTATGATACCCGCCTCAAGATGAACCCGCCGCTGCGCACCGCCGCGGACACGGAGGCGCTCATCCAGGGTGTCATCGACGGTACCGTGGATGCTATCGCGACCGACCATGCTCCGCACGCTGAGTGGGAGAAGGCGCGTGAGTTCGAGCTAGCGCCCTTCGGCACCACCGGCATCGAGTGCGCGCTCGGTCTCGTGCTCACGAACCTCGTGAAGACTGAGAAGATCGACCTCGGCCGCATGGTTGAGCTCATGGCCGTGAAGCCGCGCGAGATCCTGGGCCTGGACCCTGTCAAGGTCGAGGCGGGCTCCATCGCCGACCTTACCGTCATCGATCCCGAAGCAATCTGGACCGTGGGCGCCGAGGGCTATGAGTCCAAGGCTGTGAACTGCGCCTTCGAAGGTGCCGAGCTCACCGGCTGCGCTTCGTACGTCTTCGTTGCCGGCGTGCGCAAGCTCGCCGACGGCGTCGTTTGCTAAAAACGCTACGTTGATGGGTCGTGCCTGGCCCGTCGCACGTGATGGGGGCGGGTTCTGCCATATGAACCCGTCCCCATTGTCAGTTTCTCCTACAATAGGAATGACGCTGCCACGCAGCTAGCACCTGCTCGTCGAGAGGAGCCTTATGCCAACACCTTCACCGGCTCGGATGCACGATGTGACCGTCGTGTCAAACGAGCCCATCGCCGACGGCGTGTACGCGCTTGTTATCAATGCGCCGAAGCTGGCGCAGACCATTAAGCCCGGCCAGTTCGTGAACATCGCGGTTCCCGGCAACGCCATGAGCTTGCTGCGCATCCCGCTCAGTTATGCCTCGGCCGACGCTGAGGCCGGTACCGTCGAGATCTGGTATGCCGTGGTGGGCGATGGTACCGAGCGCCTCTCACAGATGAGGCCAGGCGCCAAGACGGACCTTTTGGGTCCTGGCGGCAACGGCTGGACGATTCCCGAGGGCTGCCGCCGCGCCCTGCTCGTGGCGGGCGGTATCGGCGTGCCGCCGGTGCTCTGCCTGGCACGCGAGCTCGCCGTTCGGGGCATTCCCTACACCGTGAGCATCGGTGCGGCCTCGAAGGGTTGCCTCGTGGGCGAAGACGAATTCGAGGCGGCTGGGGCCCCCGTCATTTCGGTTGCTACCGACGATGGTTCCTACGGCTATCATGGCTTCTGCACCGCTGCGGCTGAGCAGGTGCTTGAGCTCGAGGGCGGGGAGTTCGACTATGTGGCGGCTTGCGGCCCCGAGCCCATGATGGCTAAGGTTGCCGCTGCTGCCGCAAAGGCGGGCGTTCCGTGTGAGGTCTCGCTTGAGCGCATGATGAGCTGTGGCTTCGGTGCCTGCAGCACCTGCGCGGTCGAGACGACGAGCGGTATGAAGGGCGCCTGCATGTGCGGCCCCGTCTTCAATGCAGAGGAGGTCGTGTGGTAATGGGCAAGGTATCCATGGCCGTCGATTTCGCCGGCATCAAGCTCAAGAACCCCATCAACACCGCTGCCGGCACCTTTGGCCAGGGCTGGCAGTTCACGAACTTCATGGATGTGTCCGAACTGGGCGCCATCACCACGAAGGGCTGTGCGGCGGAGCCGTGGCCTGGTAACCCCAAGCCACGCATGACCGAGGTGCCCGGCGGTATGATGAACTCCGTGGGCCTGCAGAACCCGGGCGTTCGCGCGTTCGCCGAGGAGTCGGGCCCGTATCTCGCCGACCTTACGGATAAGGGTACCGCGGTCATCTGCCAGGTAGCCGGCCATTCCGTCGAGGAGTACGTGGCTGCGCTCGAGCTCTTCGATGAGCTCTGCCCGTGGGCCGCGGCGTTCGAGATCAACGTGAGCTGTCCGAACATCTCCGCCGGCGGCGCTGCCATGGGCTCCACGCCTGAGGGTGCTGCCGAGGTCATGCGCGCGTGCCGCCCGGTGACCAAGAAGCCGCTTCTCGTCAAGATGGCTCCCGTGCGCCTGCCCGAAATCGCCCGCGCCCTCGAGGTGGAGGGTGCCGACGGCCTTACCGTCATCAACTCCATTCCCGGTATGGCGATCGACGTGCACACGCGCCGCTCAAAGATCAGCCGGCCGACCGGTGGCCTCTCCGGCCCTTTGCTGCACCCCATCGCGGTCCGCATGGTGTGGGAGGTCTGCCAGGCGGTCGATATCCCGGTTTGCGGCGTCGGCGGCGTGATGACCGGTGAGGATGCCGCTGAGTTCATCCTGGCAGGAGCGACCTCTGTCGCAGTCGGCATGGCGAGCTTCGTCGACCCCGCTGCTTCTGTTCGTATCCTGCATGAGCTCGAGGAGTGGGCCGAGTCCCAGGGCGTCTCGAGTATCAACGAGCTGATTGGAGCCTTCGAATGCTAGATGCAGAGGCGCGCGAGCGCGTGATTGTAGCCCTCGATTGCGACCGCGAGGAGGCGCTTTCGCTGGCGGATGCCCTCTCCGGGCATGCCAAGTGGCTCAAGGTGGGCATGACGCTCTACTATGCCGAAGGCCCTTCGATCGTGCGGGAATTCAAGGAGCGCGGATTCAAGGTGTTCCTCGACCTTAAAATCCACGATATTCCTCATCAGGTGCGCGGGGCTGCGCGCTCTGCGGCGGGCGCGGGCGCGGACCTTCTATCCGTGCATGGCCTGGGTGCCGGCGCCATGCTCAAAGCGGCGCGCGAAGGTGCTGAGGAGGCGGCTGAGGCGACGGGTGCCGAGCGCGCCAAGCTCGTCGCTATCACGGTGCTCACGAGCATGGACGAGGCTGCTATGGAGCAGATTGGGCTTACCTGCTCGATTACGGATGAAGCCGCTCGCCTTGCGGCACTTGCAAAGGGGAGCGGCATCGATGGCATCGTGTGCTCGCCGCGCGAGGCCGCCGAGATGCGCGAGCTTCTGGGCCCCGATGCGCTCATCGTGACCCCTGGTGTTCGCCCCGCCGGTGCCGAGCTCGGCGACCAGAGCCGCGTAGCCACGCCCGCAGCGGCAATCTCCGCGGGCGCAAGCCATCTGGTCATCGGTCGTCCCATCACGGGGGCCCAAGATCCCGTGGCAGCGTACGAGGCAATCGTTGAAGAGCTTGTGCGCGACGCATAGAGATCGTTTTCTGAACGGGGCGGCACCCTCATGTGCGCGTAAACCAGCGCCTGCCGCCCCTTGCGATGCCGCCATCGTTCGAGGTCGTTCTGTGAATTACCAGCTTACGGCCACAAACTTTCGGTTGATTCCCTTGAACTTTGCAGCTGTATCGACTAACCTATCGCAATGGACTTATCGCCGGTCATCATTTCCTGAGGTAAACCGGCATGCGTCGAATCGTTTGTTGTTGAAACCTAACTACTAGGAGGTTCTAATGGCGCTTCCCCAGCTCACTGACGAGCAGCGCAAGGCCGCTCTCGAGAAGGCCGCTGCGGCCCGTCACGCCCGTGCCGAGCTTCGTGAGAAGATCAAGAAGGGCGAGGTTTCCCTCGAGTCCGTCCTGAACTCCGATGATCCCATCGCGTCCCGCATGAAGGTCTCTACCCTCATCGAGTCGCTCCCCGGCTATGGCAAGGCCAAGGCTGCCAAGATCATGGACGAGCTGGGCATCTCCGCTACTCGTCGCGTTCAGGGCCTCGGCGTCCGTCAGCGCGAGCAGCTCCTCGAGGCGCTCACCAAATAGTGGGCTGCAGCGTAGCAAAGCTCTTTGTTGTTTCCGGGCCGTCAGGCGCGGGCAAGGGTACCATGGTCGCGTTGGTGCGTGACCGGTTGCCCCGCCTGGGCCTGACGGTTTCCGCTACCACGCGTTCCCCGCGCGCGGGTGAGGTGGACGGCAAGAGCTATTATTTTCTCTCGCAGGATGAGTTCGACCGCAAGGTGCAGGCGGGGGAGTTCGTGGAATGGGCTCACGTTCATGGCCATTGCTACGGTACGCTTGCGAGCGAGGTTGAGCGCAACCTCGCTTCTGGTTCATCGCTCATCCTCGAAATCGATGTCCAGGGCGCTTTGCAGGTTCGCGAGCACTACCCCGATGCCGTGCTCGTGTTCATCAAGCCGCCGTCGCTCGATGTTCTGCGCGAGCGTCTGGTTCACCGTGGAACCGAGTCTGTCGAGTCGCTTGAGCTGCGCCTCGCAAACGCTCGCCAGGAACTTGAGCTTGCGGATCGATACGATGAGGTCATCGTCAACGACGACCTCGATCGTGCCACCTCTGAGCTCGTCGGCATCATCGAGAAGTATGAAAGGAACTGAGGTCCCGTGTCTGTCGTTAAGCCTCATATCGATGATCTGCTCGAGAAGACCGATAATAACCGGTTCCTTCTCGCCTCGCTCGCGTCTAAGCGCGCGTGCGATATCAACAACATGCTCCGCGGCCAGCACAGCCGCGTTCTTGCCGTTCAGGATGTGGACGACATCACGATCGCCCTTTCCGGCAAGGACACCATCTCCATGGCCATGGAGGAGATCGTGAACGGCGATATCTCCTTCGACCACGAGAAGTATCATGATGCGCTGGGCCATCAGCCGACGGCCTATCAGTCGATCTCGCTTTCGGACTAGCGAATGGCGAGCCGCGTTTGCCTCGTTCATTACCACGAAGTCGGTCTGAAGGGTAAGAACCGGGCTCATTTTGAGCGCATCCTCATCGATTCCATCAAGGCGGCCTGTGCCGCCTTTTCGTTGGCGAGCTGCACCCGCATCTCTGGCCATATTCTCGTGACGTTTTCCGTTCTGGGAGAGGCCGAGCGGGCCTTCGATGTGATTCGCCGCGTTCCTGGCGTCGCCCGGGTGTCGCTCGCCTTCCATACCAACCGCGATCCCGATGAGTATTGCCGGGCCGCGGTTTCGGCACTTCGCGAGGCGGGTGAATTCGAGAGTTTCAAGGTTGCAGCCAAGAGGTCGAATACCGACTACGCCCTCGGCTCGCTCGAGCTCAACGCGCAGGTGGGCGAGGTGCTTTGTGGAGCGTTCCCTCAGAAGCGCGTCCAAATGCATCATCCCGACGTCGTCGTTCACGTGCTCGTCGTGCAGGGGAGCGTCTACGTCTATGCGCGCTCTGAGCGCGGTGTGGGCGGGCTTCCTGTTGGAAGCGCCGGTAAGGTGGTGACGCTGCTCTCTTCGGGCATCGATTCTCCGGTAGCGACGTGGCTTCTTTCCCGTCGCGGAGCCGTCTGCGTCCCGGTTCATTTTTCCGGACGACCGCAGACAGCCGATACCAGCGAGTACCTTTGCCAGGACATTATCCGTGCGCTGGCCCCGTCGGTGCAGATCGGGAGGCTCTACGTGGTCCCGTTCGGCGATGCCCAGCGCGAGATATCAATCAAATGCCCCGGGAAACTTCGGGTCATCATATATCGCCGCATCATGTACGCGGTCGCTGAGCGCATCGCGCGCATCGAAGGTGCCAAGGCGATCGTGACGGGCGAATCGCTCGGCCAGGTCGCGTCGCAGACGCTCGAGAACATCGCCGCTGTTAACGAGGTGGTGACGCTGCCGGTGCTCCGTCCGCTCATCGGTTCGGACAAGCAGGAGATCATCGAGCGCGCCGAGCAAATCGGCACCTACGATATCTCGTGCGAAACCGCGCCAGACTGCTGCACTCTCTTCATGCCGCGCGCACCCGAGACCCATGCGCGCATTGATGAGGTGCATGAAGCGTGGGGGGCCTTCGACCACGATGAGATGATCGACCGCCTGGTTGCTTCGGTTGAATACGTTGACTTTGAAAGCGCCTCATACCGGCGTCCTCGCAGGTTCCGTGAGCGCCATGAGGAGCTTGCGCCCGCCCCCTTTGCAGAGAGGCGCCCGCGTGAGGATGAGCCTTCCTCGTAAGGGGTGCCGGCGGCCAAGCCTGTCCTAGTCACTTCAAGGCAGCTCGAAGCGCCGGATAGCTGGAGTGTGACCAGGCTTTATAGTGCATCAATTCGATTCGGTATTGCATATCTATTTGAAGCGGGCTGCGAATCCCATCGTGGCCCGCTTTGCATGTACGTGTTGATGTATCAACGCGGTGCTGAACAACATCGGGGCGTTCAGAACCAACACGGCAATTTGTCAGCTTGCAAGCGAGGAGTGTAGGTTTCTTGGCACCTCCGGGGCAGGAGGTGGGACGATGTGCCATGAGGTGGTGGATATGGCACAGCGGGTACGTGAAAGCGTTTTCGTCCAGATTTCCCGTCGCCTGCGCTCTATGCGTCATCGTGGCGCTTTCGTTGCACTTTGCGTATTGCTCGTCGCAGCGGTGGCAGGTCTTGCGGTAGCCGGGGCGACCTTTGCGAGCGGGGAAAGCTTTACGATCGAGCGCTCGCAACGCGCAGAGGAGACGGTCGATCCCGGCAAGACAGGTGGAGCCTCTGGCGACAAGCTTGTTGGGGAGACCGAGTCGGACGCTGCCGAGACAGATGATATGGTCATCGTTGATGTGGATGGCGCTGTGACGGCACCTGGCGTATACGAGCTCGAACAGGGCGCCCGTGTTGCCGACGCGATCGCTGCGGCTGGCGGCCTTTCCCCAGATGCCGACACCACCTCGCTTAACCAGGCAGCCGAGGTGGCCGATGGCTCCAAGATATACGTGCCCGTCATTGGTTCGGCCGCAGCGGGCGGATCCTCCTCGGGAGATGGTTCGACGAGTTCAGCGGCAGCGAACGGCAGCCAGACGGGTGCCTCTTCGAATGCTCTCGTCAATATCAACACTGCGTCGCTCGAGGAGCTCGACGGGCTTCCTGGCATCGGGCCGGCTACTGCTCAAGCGATCATTGATGATCGGACGGAGAACGGGCCCTTCACCTCACCGGAGGACCTTATGCGCGTGAGCGGTATCGGCGAGAAGAAGTTCGAGAAGCTCTCGTCCCTCATTTGCATATGAGGCGCGCCTTTACAACATCGGCTGCTCCGGAGTTTCCGCCAAGGCCGTACCTTCCTCCTGCGGCGGCGGGGGCGGCGGGCGCTCTGGTTGCGGCCGCGCTGGGTCTCGAGTTCGGTTGGCGCTCGTATATCGCCTCTGACTCCGGGGCGCCGGGCCAAACCGCGTTCGCTGTGCTTGCGGTTTCATGTGTGGTGGGCATCCTATGCATCTTCGTGCGGCCTTTTTGGGGTGAAAGGATGCGGCGATGGGCAAGGTGGCTCGGCGTCGGGGTCGTGCTCGGTGCGGCGTCTGCGACGCTGGGGGCGATGTGGCGCGCGAGCGCCCATGAGCGTATGGAGAACATCGTTGCCAGCGCGTGCATCTTTGAGGTAGAGGGCGATCCGTCCATATCTTCGTACGGTGTCCAACATACCGCGCGCGTGATGAGCGCTGACGGGGCGGTGCTGGGGCGCGTGCGACTCGATGCTGATAGCGCCTATGAGGATGGAACGCGCCTTCGCCTCGTAGGGAGGGTGAGTGGTCTCCCCGATTCTGCTTGGGGGAGGAGCCGGTACATGGCTGGGGAGGTCGCCCGGGTCTCTGCAGTTCGAATCATCGACTCAGAGCCGCACTCAATCGGCCCTATCGAGGCGCTGCGTGCGCGCATGCTCGATGTCATACAACCCGATGCGAGCCAGGCGCGCGCTCTCGTCGCGGGAATCGTGTGCGGGCGAACGACGGAGTTAGATCAAGCGAGCGCATCAGAGGCGTTTGCGCGAACTGGAACCTCTCATCTTGTCGCCGTGTCTGGCAGCCATCTTGCTCTGGTCACATCGCTTGCACAGGTTTTCCTTGCGTTCGTTGGCGCGCGCTTGCGAACGCGCTATCTGCTCCTCGTGCTGCTCATGAGCTCCTACGTTATATTGACCGGCGGATCCGCGTCCGCCGTCCGCTCGCTCATCATGGTGGGACTCACCCTCGTCGCATCATGGGGCGAACGCCGCGGGCACGGCATCTCGGCTCTTGCCTTGACGACGATGGCGCTCGTTGCGCGCGACGCCGGGGTTGTGTTCGATGTTGGATTCCAGCTCTCGGCGGTGAGCGTCCTTTTCATCCAGCTGTTCTATCGCTATCTCTCGTATCTGCTCCTCCGTCTTGGCATGCCGCGGCCGATTGCCGAGCCGCTGTCGCTTACCCTGTGCGCCCAATGGGGGACGCTTCCCATCACGATTCCGATTTTCGGCACATGCTCGATCGTGGCTCCTCTCGCGAACCTCGTGCTGGGTCCCGTTATGAGTGCGCTGCTTGTTGTAGGGCTCGTGTCGGTTCCCCTCGCAGCGATAGTAGGTCCGCTCGCTGATGTTCTGCTCGCTCCCGCCGATGCGCTCGCTTCGATATCGGTGTTCGGGGCGCAAGCGTTCGCTGGGTTCCCCTACGCATCGATCGCTATGGCTGCTTCGCCTGCTTCGGCACTGCCGTATCTCGCAGCGTGCGTGGTGTACGCGGCATGGTTGGATGCAAGCCGATGGCAGGTGGCCGTCGTGTGCGCGGCTATACCGGGCGCGCTTGCGATGCACTTGGTTCGCTGGACCCTTTTCGCGCCCGCATCGGTGACTGTGCTCGATGTGGGGCAGGCCGATGCCATTTTGGTGCGCGAAGGGTCGGCGGTTATACTCGTTGATGCCGGCGTTGACAGCGAGGTTGCCGATGCGCTGGCGCGCAACAGCGTGTTCCAGCTCGATGCCGTCGTTATCACCCATTGGGATCTCGATCATTACGGCGGTTTGGAAGACGTGCTCGCAAACGTCTCCGTCTCCCGCGTCGTCGTGGCGGAAGGAGCGCTCGACGCTATGCCAGAAGAGCTTGCCGCCCTCGATATGCCTGAAGTCGTCGAGCTGAGTGAAGGCGACGAGCTCTCCGTCGGAGGCTTTGCCTGCACCATGGTCTGGCCTGAGGACCCAGTGGAGGGTTCAGAAAACGAAGATTCCGTTGCGCTCGCCGTGAGCTACGATTCCGGTGGGTGCTCGCTCGACATGTTGCTTGCGGGGGATACCGAGATTGCGCAGGAAGAACGCTATGCCGGTCGCGTGGGGGATATCGATGTCCTCAAGTTGGGGCATCACGGGTCTGCTGCCTCCATTGACGCAGCGCTGATGGCGCAAATGCGACCTGAGCTCGCGATCGCGAGTGCCGGGGAGGGCAATAGCTATGGGCATCCTACCAAGGAGTGCATCGATACCGTAGAGGCCTCCGGGGCGCGATTCCTTTGCACCATCGACGTGGGCGATGTGACCGTTCGCCCTGCTCGAGGCGGCTTCAGCGTGAGCACCGAGCGGTGACGATGCGTTCAGCCATTAAAAGTGGGGAATGCGGCGAAAGCGGTTAGAATACTGGCATCGATACAGGAGTGGATGGTTCAGACGTCTCTCATGGAGGTTTCTATGCCGGAAGCAACGCTGCTGCCTGGCTATCTTATCGTTGGGCCCGACGAGGTCAAGCGCGATACCGCTGTCGCCCGCCTGAGGAAGCGCCTTGAAGCGAGCGGTATGGCCGACTTCAATTTCGATCGTAGGGACATGACGAAGGAGCAGGATCCCGATGAGGTGCTCGGATCGCTAAACACCTTGCCGATGGGAGCCGATTTCCGCCTCGTCGTGCTCGATGGATGCGACCGGCTGCCCAAGGCTACGAGCGAGGCGCTCGTCTCATATTTCGCGAATCCCTCAACCGATACCGTCTGCCTGGTGATCGCAGCCTCTCTTGCAAAGAACACGCGGCTCTATAAGGCGATTGCGAAGCTCGGGGCAAAGGCGGTGATCGATTGCTCGAGCAAGAAGCGCTGGGAGTTGCCCAAGCAGGTGCAGGGAATGGCGCGCCGGCACGGCAAGACCATATCGCTGGCGGCGGCAGAGGAGCTCGTCTCTCGTGTTGGCGAGTCGACGCGCATGCTTGACAACGAGTTGCGGAAGCTCGCATCGATGGTCGAGGAGCCCGAGATCGAACGCGAGGATGTCGAGCAATTCGTGGTGCGCACTGCCGAGGTAAAGCCATGGGACTTTCTCGATGCGGTGAGTGCTCGCAACCCTGTGCGCGCCCTTGAGCTGTATCGGCTTTTGCCGCCTCGAAGCGAGGTCCGCCTGTTTTCGCTCATGCTTACGCGCCTACGTGAGCTCATCACCGCCAAGGCGCTCGATGCACGTGGCCAGGGCCGCCAGCTCGCACAGACGCTCGGAGTAAAGGACTGGCAGGTCAAGCACCATATATCGTGGGCTCGCGGGTTCTCGATGCAGGAGCTTGTCGATGCTCTTCGGGCCGCGGAAGACGTCGAGACAGCTCTTAAAGGGTCGCGTGATTCCGTTGTCGCGTTTACGGCGTGGATCGCTCGGATCGCCTCCAAGCCGTCGCATCGGTAGCGCGCCATGCAGCATAGGGTGCTCCACATGGTATTTTCACAGCTTCAACACTTCACTTACCTGTGCCTTCGTGGTAAACTGCGTCTTCGTGACCTCAATCGTGTCTCAGAGGCCTGATCATATGGCGATACTTTAGAACTAGGAACTCGAAAGGAACTCTGCAAAGTGGCTAACATCAAATCGCAGAAGAAGCGTATCCGCACCGCCGAGAAGGCCCGTATGCGCAACCGCGCTGTGCGCTCTGAGCTCAAGACGCTCGTTAAGCACGTTCACGAGGCCGTCGAGCAGGGCGATGCCGACGCCGCCAAGGCTGCTGCGTCCCGCGCCTACAAGCGCCTCGATCAGGCTGCTGCCAAGGGCATCATCCACAAGAACCAGGCTTCGAACCGCAAGTCCGGTGTCCAGAAGCTCGTGAACACGCTCAACTAGAGCATCTTCACACCATTGCTTGTAAAGCCCGCTCCCGTAGCGGGCTTTTTCTTTGCGGGTGTATCGTGGGGGAAAGGGTGGAGCGGCTGGCAATGTCGTGCCATGATGCAGGCAAATCCAGTACAATGACGCTCATGAATACGACAGATACCTCTCACATCCGCAACTTCTCCATCGTTGCGCACATCGACCACGGCAAGTCCACCATATCGGACCGCATCCTCGAGCTCACGAACACCGTCGAGGAACGCGATATGGAGGCTCAGCTGCTCGACACCATGGATATCGAGCGCGAGCGCGGCATCACCATCAAGTCGAATGCCGTCCGCGTTATGTACACGGCAGACGATGGGGAGACCTATCAGTTCAACCTCATCGACACGCCGGGCCACGTTGACTTCACCTACGAGGTTTCGCGTTCGCTTGCCGCCTGCGAAGGTGCCGTGCTCGTGGTCGATGCGACGCAGGGCGTCGAGGCGCAGACCGTCTCAAACGCTAACCTTGCCATGAACGCTGACCTCGATATCGTCCCCGCCATCAACAAGATCGACCTACCGTCTGCGCATCCGGATGAGGTCAAGCTCGAGATCGAGGATGAGCTTGCCATCCCCGCCGACGATGCGGTGTGCGTTTCCGGCAAGACGGGCGAGGGCATCCATGACCTGCTTGAAGCGATCGTCTTTTTGATCTCGCCCCCTCAGGGTGACCCGTCGGCTCCTCTCAAGGCGCTCATCTTGGATTCGTACTTCGATGAGTACCGTGGCGTCGTTGCTACGGTGCGCGTCTTCGATGGAGGCATCAAGAAGGGTGACCAGCTTCAGATGATGCAGGCGGGGCATGCGTTCCTCGTTGACGGCGTAGGTGTGAAGCGCCCGGCCGAGACGCTTGTAGACGAGCTCTCCGTGGGTGAGGTCGGTTTCGTGGTGACGGGCCTTAAAGATCCGGAGGCGGTGCGCGTGGGCGATACCCTCACGGGCGCGCTTCGCCCCACGGCCGAGCCGCTCCCTGGCTATCGCGAGGCCAAGCCCATGGTGTACACGGGAATCTTCCCCATCGACAACAAGGATTACGAAAACCTGCGCGACGCGCTCGAGAAGCTCCATGTCAACGACCCCTCGCTCACCTGGAGCCCCGAGACCTCTGTAGCGCTCGGCTTTGGATTCCGTGTCGGTTTCCTGGGCTTGCTGCACATGGAGGTCGTGAAGGAGCGCCTGGAGCGCGAGTTCGACCTCGACCTCATCGCGACCTCGCCATCCGTGGACTACCACGTTTATAAGACCGACGGCACCATGCTCGAGGTGCGCAGCCCCCAGGACCTGCCCGACGTGACGCGCATCGACCATATCGAGGAGCCGTATCTCAAGGCCAAGGTTATCGTGCCCCCCGAATACACGGGTGCTGTCATGCAGCTCTCCATCGAGCATCGCGGCATCATGACCGACATGATCCACCTCTCGCAGAAGTCGGTCGAGATGCGCTTCGATATTCCGCTCGCTGAGCTCATCTTGGACTTCTTCGACCAGCTCAAGAGCCGCACCAAGGGCTACGCGAGCCTCGATTACGAGTTTGCCGACTACCGGCCCTCAGAGCTCGTGAAACTCAACATCCTCCTTTCAGGCGATGAGGTGGATGCCCTCAGCTTCATCGTTCACAAGGACAAGGCCTATGGCCTTGCGCGCGGGCTCTGCGACAAGCTCAAGGAGATCATTCCCCGTCAGCTCTTCGAGGTTCCCATCCAGGGTGCGATCGGCAACAAGATCATCGCTCGGTCTACGGTGAAGGCGCGCCGCAAGGACGTGCTCGCTAAATGCTACGGCGGCGATATCTCGCGCAAGCGAAAACTCCTGGAGAAGCAGAAGGAGGGCAAGAAGCGCATGAAGGCTATCGGCTCGGTCGAGGTCCCCCAGGAAGCGTTCCTCGCCATCCTCAAGGTCGAAGACTAGGTTGTGAGTCAGTGGGTCATTTTGGGACGTGTTTAAAACGCCTCATTTGGGCCATTCTAGGATGTGTCCGACGGTGCGCTCGCGGTACTGCGTTACGAAGCCCGTCCCAAAATGATGGAATGGGGCGTTTTAAACACGTCCCAAAATGACCCAAGATGACCCTGCAGCTATCTTCTTGTGAAGGTGAGACCGATGTCCAACCCCGATGTTATTCGCGCTCTCTTGGCTGAGCGCCCCTTCTTGATGGCGCCTATGGCCGGCGTGACGGATGCTGCATACCGCATACAGATGCGGCGTCACGGTGCACCCCTCGCATACAGCGAGATGGTGAGCGTAGCGGGCCTTGCGTATGCGAGCGAGCGGACCTGGGAACTCGTGCTTCCCGCCGATGAGGAGCCGAGTATCGCCGTGCAGCTCTTTGGGAGCAAGCCCGAGCAGTTCGCGTCAGCGGTGGAGGCGGTCGAGGAGCGCGTGGGCGAGAAGCTCGCGCTCATCGATATCAACATGGCGTGTCCCGCCCGCAAGGTCATAACCAAGGGGGAGGGCTCTGCGCTCATGGATGACCCGCTGCTCGCCTCGGCGATCATGAAAGCGGCGGTTTCACGCGCGCATGTTCCCGTTACCGCGAAGATCCGCATCGGGTTTCACACCGGGGACCGCGTGGCCCCCGCTTTCGCCGAGATGCTCGAGGACGCGGGCGCCGCTGCGGTGGCGGTGCATGGCAGGAGCGCGAAGCAGCTCTACACGGGTGCGGCAGATTGGTCGATCATAGACGAGGTCGCATGTGCCGTGTCCATCCCCGTGATCGGTTCTGGCGACGTGTTCTGCGCCGATGATGCCGTGCGCATGCTGCGGGAGACCGCTGCGGAGGGCGTGTTCATCGCGCGCGGCTCCTATGGCAACCCATGGATATTCGAAGACGCGCTTGCCCTGGCTTTCGAGGGCAGGCCAGTTCCGCAGCGCCCCTATCGCGAGCGCCTCGACGCCCTGCGGGAGCACTTGAGCTTGACGCATAGGCTCGTCCCGCGTGCGATGGCGCGGGCGCGAACGTACGCGAGTTGGTATCTCAAGGGCATGCCCCATGCTGCCGCATGGCGTGGGCGCGTGGTGAAGTGCGACTCCTATGAGGACTTCTGCCTGCTGGTCGACGAGATCGAAGCGGACGTTGTTCCTTTGGAAGCTGCCATGACCGCTCGGCCCCATGGGCTCTCTAGCGAGGCCTCGTGATGGCAGTCGAGGCCCTGTATCTGCATATCCCGTTTTGTCGCGCGCGTTGCGCATACTGTGACTTCGATACGTGTGCTCTCGATCCCGCCGCCCTCAAGCTCGAGGCCACCCGCTATCTTGCGGCGCTCGAGCGTCGCATCGACGAGTTCGGCGCCCGCGGCATGCTCGCTTCGGTGCGCACGGTCTATATCGGCGGGGGCACGCCTACCGTGCTCGGGGAGCGCCTGCCCGGGCTCGTCCGCCGCGTGCGCGCCTGGTGCGCGCCCGAGGAGTTCACCTGTGAGGCGAATCCCGAGTCGTTTCATGAGGAGCTTGCTGGGAGTCTTGCCGCTTCCGGTGTGACGCGCATCTCGCTCGGCGTGCAGAGCCTTGAGGATGACGAGCTTTCCGCCATCGGGCGCATCCATACGGCAACGGCGGCGCTCGAGGCTATCGAGCTTGCGCGACGCGAGGGGTTTTCCGTATCGTGCGACCTCATGTGCGGCCTTCCAGGGCAACATGCGGCTAGCTGGCGCCGTACGCTCGAGCGGGCGCTCGCGGCCCATCCTGATCACATCTCGGTCTACCCGCTCACGGTCGAAGCGGGAACGCCGCTTGCCAATCGCGTCGCGCGCAATCCCTCGCTTCTTCCGGACGAGGATTTCCAGGCCGATTGCATGGAGGTCGCGCGGTCCCTGTGCGAAGGGGCCGGGCTTGCTCCCTACGAGGTGGCGAGCTACGCGCGGCCGGGGCATGCATGCCGCCATAACATCGCGTATTGGAGCGGCGTGAGCTATCTGGGCCTTGGCCGCTCGGCGGCGAGCATGATGAGCGTTGGGGAGCTTTGCGATATGGCATCGCTCATTCCCGGGGCGTCGCCCAGCCAAGGCGATGCCCGGGCGCGCTTCGTGCAAGCCGATGACCCGGCCCGGACCTTCGAGTTTGAATTTCTGAGCGAGCGAGAGGCCCTCGCTGAGGACCTCATGCTCGCCATGCGCATGACCGCAGGCGCGCCGCCGGACCTCATCGGTCGAGCTCAAGACCTTTTTGGCGCGCGTTTCAATCAGGTAGTCGAGATGGTGCTTGCCGAGGGCCTTGCGTGCATCGACTCCGCAACGGGCGCGCTCGTGCCCACCGCTCGCGGATGGCTCATGGGGAACGAGCTTTACGGGCTCATGTGGGGCCTCGCCGAAGCTTAACCGGCGCACCGCGGCAGCCGCCCCACGCGAATTCCACACCTCTTTACCATTGCACCATGACGAGGTGTTTTGGGTACAATTACGCACGTTATAACGACGCGCGCCCACAGAGAGGGTTTCCGCCACATGGCAAGCATGAACGAAAAAGACTACTACGCGATTCTCGGGGTCTCCAAGGACGCGGACAAGCGAGAGATCCAGAAGGCGTTTCAGCAGAAGGCGCGCAAGCTCCACCCCGATGTCAACAAGGCGCCTGACGCCGAGGAGAAGTTCAAAGAGGTTTCCGAGGCCTATGCGGTGCTCTCCGACGAGCAGAAGCGCGCGCGTTACGATGCCATGCGTTCCGGCAACCCTTATGCTGCCTATGGAGGCGGGCAGGCGTCGAGCCCGTATGCGGGAGGCGCCTCGGGTCGCGGTGGGTACTACGGGGGCTTCGGCGGCTTCCCGTTCGGCGGCATGTGGTCGGAGCCTCGTCGCGGTTCGCATCAGGGCGCGCAAGCATTCAACCCCGAGGAGGGCGCGGATGTGGTGGTCGATGTCGACCTCACGCCCGATCAGGTCAAGAACGGCGTGCGCAAGGGCGTCAAGTACCGCCGGTACGAGCCCTGCGGCCACTGCCATGGTTCCGGCTCGGTTTCCTCAGACCATGCGCACGTCTGCCCGAGCTGCGGCGGTACGGGCACCATGGGTGTCGACATGTCGTTCCTCTTCGGCGGCGGCGTGTTCCAGATGGTCTGCCCTGAGTGCAACGGCTCGGGCAAGGTCATCAACGATCCCTGCCCCGATTGCGGAGGCTCCGGTCGCACCAAGGTGATGTCCGAGGCCGTGATCGAGTTTCCCGCTGGGATGCACGACGGCGACACCGTGCGGGTGCGCGGCATGGGCCATGCGGGCACCAACGGGGCTGCAGCGGGCGACCTGGTGGGCCGTGCGCGCGTCGCGGCAGAGCGACTCGACGGCAGGGCGCAGCGGGGTTTCAACATCATGGGCATGGCGGCGCCGTTCCTTCTTCTCGCCGCGCTGGGAGGCGCGATGACGTTCTTCGCGCTCATCTGCCTCATTCCGTTCGTCTTCGGTCTGGTTCAGGTTTTGCGCGAGGTTCCCAGCCATCGGTCGATGGTATGGCTTAAACGCGGCTTCAAGGCATTTCTCAACGGCTTCTTGAACGCGTTGTTCTATGTGGTCATCATCCTTTGGTTCGTGAGCTGCACCTCGGGGCTCTATTACCGACCGATGTATTTCTGGTAACGCACGTGCGCCCGTAGCGCGTTTAGCCTGCAGAGACGTGGGGTACCATGAGGTCTGGTCAAGCCAAACCTGTGCTGATGGATGAGATGGGGGAAGGTTCCAACAGTGCCGAGCTCTAAAGATTATTACGAGATCCTGGGCGTCGATCGTGACGCCGACCAGCGCACGATCAAGCGCGCGTTTCTGAAGAAGGCGCGCGAGGTGCACCCGGATGTTTCCGACGACCCGGATGCCGAGCAGAAGTTCAAAGAGGTCAACGAGGCCTATTCGGTTCTGTCCGATGAGCAGAAGCGTTCGAATTACGACCGCTTCGGAACGCCCGATGGCCCCGGCGGTTCCGGGTACGTCGATTTCAGCGATATCTTCGGCGGCATGGGCATGGACGACATCTTCTCCTCGTTCTTCGGCGGGGGCGGTCGTTCGGGCCGTGGCGGGCGCACCGCTCGCCGGCGCGGCCGCGACATGGCCATCTCGCTCACCATCTCGCTCGAGGAGGCCGCGCTCGGATGCACCAAGACGGTCACGTATGATCGCTTGGCCCCCTGCGAGGATTGTCAGGGCTCCGGGCTTGCCGACGGCGCCCAGGAGACGACCTGCCCGCGCTGCCATGGCACCGGCTATGTGACTACCGTGCAGCGTTCCATCTTCGGTCAGATGCAATCGTCTTCACCTTGCCCGGACTGCCACGGCGAGGGAACGGTCATCGACCATCCTTGCGACATGTGCGGTGGCCAGGGTCGCACGCCAAATCACGAGAGGGTCGAAATCAACGTTCCCGCCGGCGTTTCTTCAGGGCAGCAGCTGCGCGTGCGCGGCTATGGCGAGGCGGGGTTCCGCGGTGAGGCATCCGGCGACCTGCTCGTAAGCGTCGCTGTTGCCGAACACGAGCGCTTCCAGCGCTCCGGCGATGACCTCGTCTGCGCGATCGACGTTTCCATCGCTCAGGCTGCGCTCGGCTGCACCGTCGAGGTTCCCGGCATCATGCCCGATGAGACCATCACGTTCGAGGTTCCTGCTGGCACCCAGTACGGTGATACCGTCGAGGTCGCCGAGTTCGGCATGCCCCGCGTGGGCGGCGGCGGTTCGCGCGGGCGCGCGATCGGCCAGGTGCGCATCCTCGTTCCGCGAAAGCTTTCTGGTGAGGCTCGGTCGCATCTGGAGAAATACGCCGATGCGATGGGCGAGAGCTACACCGCGCGCCGCTCGATGGGCGACCGCATTCGTGACGCCATCGACGATATCCTTGACCAGTAAGCCCCTGACGCGTAAGGAGCGCTGTGGCCAATCCGTTCGTATCCGTCATCAACCTGGGGTGCCGGGTCAATCGAGTTGAATCCGATCGCATGGAACGCGATCTTTCACAAGCGGGCTTCGCGCTCGTCGATCCAGACGAGGCTGAGCTTATCGTTATCAACACCTGCGCGGTGACGGGGGAGGCCGAGGCGAAGACCCGCAAAGCGGTCCGCCATGCCCTGGGTCGTGCCCGCGAGCCGCTCGTGGTGGTCACCGGTTGCGCCGCGTCGCTGCATCCAGAGGCGCTTCGAGACCTCTCCGATCGGGTAGCGGTCGTTCCCTCCAAGGTCGAGGTCGTCTCGCGCGCCCTCAAGCTCCTTGGGCTTGAGGAGAGCGTGCGGGGCGATGGCGAGCCATGCGAGCCGGCGTTCAGGCAGGCGCGCGTGGGCGTGAAGGTCCAGGACGGTTGCAACAACCGCTGCACGTACTGCATCGTGTGGAAGGCGCGCGGCCCCGAGCGCTCCGTGCCCGTCGACGCCGTGCTCGAACAGGTGCGCGACGTCGAGGAAGCGGGGCTTCCCGAGGTGGTGCTCACCGGTGTCAACCTCGGTGCCTATGATGGCTCGAGTGCGAACGACGAACATGTCGAGATCGACGAGCTTCTCGGTATCATTCTGCGCGAGACTTCGATTCCGCAGATTCGCCTTTCGTCTATTGAGCCCATGGACGTGTCTGACCGGCTCATCGACCGCATCGCGGAGTCTCAGGGGCGCATTGCTCCATTTCTGCATCTTCCCGTCCAATCTGGCTGCACTGCCACGCTCGAGCGTATGGGGCGGCCGTATCGCGCCGAGGAGTTCGAGGACCTCTGTGATCGCATTCGCCGAAAGGTTCCCGCCGTCGCGCTTTCCTGCGATATCATCGTCGGCTTTCCGGGTGAGACCGACGAGGAGTTCGAGGCTTCCCTCGGACTTTGCGAGCGCGTGGGGTTTTCGCGCATGCACGTGTTCCGGTACAGTGCCCGTCCCGGCACGCCGGCGGCCACGATGCCCGACCAGGTGCCGCCCGAGATCATGGCCGAGCGCTCCCAGCGCATGCGCGAGCTTGCCGAGCGCATGGCGCGAATTGACGCCCAGAACAGGTGCGGCACCTGCGAACGTGCGGTTATCGAGCAGGGCAGGCGCGGCACCCTCGCCTCGTTCCACCGCGTCGAGGTAGACGGGCTTGACCGTGAGGGCATCGAGGCCCCCGCGCTCGTCGACGTTGCTATCATGGATGTGAACGCGTCGGGGCTCGTGAAAGCTGAGTTCGTCCGGCGGTCCGTACTCGATAACGCTCCCGTTGCATCGAAAGGGGATTGATGGATACCGCAAGCGTCAAGCTCAGTATTCCCGATGAGGTCGATCCCGTCAGCATCATGGGCGGGGGCGACGCCGTCCTTCGGGCCATCGAGGAACGGACGGGCGCTCGGATCGTGGTGCGTGGCAGGCAGATCTCGCTTTCCGGATCGGCCGAGGAGGTGGAGTTGCTCACGCGCCTCTTCACCTTTCTCATCAAAGAGGCCCGCGCGGGGGACACTCCTTCCGTGACCGAGGTCGAGCGCGCCATGCAGACGCTTCGCGAAAGCGTCATGGATCTCTCTGGATTCCGCGACGACATTCTCCTTACGTATCGCGGCAAGGCCATCCGGCCCAAGACGGTGGGGCAGAAGCGCTATATCGATGCCATCCGTCGCAACACCGTGACGTTCTGCTTGGGGCCTGCGGGAACGGGAAAGACCTATCTTGCCATGGCGATGGCCGTGGCCGCCCTCAAACGGCATGAGGTGGGGCGCATCGTGCTTACGCGCCCCGTGGTCGAGGCAGGGGAGAGCCTGGGCTTTCTGCCCGGAACCCTTCAGGAGAAGATCGATCCCTACGTGAGGCCGCTTTTCGATGCGCTCTTCGATATGACGGATATGGAGCGGGGCGGCGAGCTCATCGAGCAGGGCATCATCGAGATCGCGCCGCTCGCCTATATGCGCGGGCGCACCCTCAACGATGCGTTCGTCGTACTTGATGAGGCGCAGAACACCACTCCCGAGCAGATGAAGATGTTCCTCACGCGCTTGGGATTCAACTCCAAGTTCATCATCACGGGCGATATGACTCAGCGCGACCTCATGGGCCGCCGGGGTGGTCTCTCCGACATCGAACGGATTCTCAGCGACGTGGACGATATAGCGTTCATCCATCTCGATCGCAGCGACGTGGTTCGCCATGCCCTGGTAGGGCGCATCGTGGAGGCTTACGATGCATATGAGCAGGGTGAGGACGGGCGGCATCGCGCCGCGCGCACCCGGGAGGGCCGGAAATGAGGGTTTTGATCTCTAACGATGACGGCTTGGATACCTTGCTGCTGGCAGAGGAGATGGAGCAGGCCGTCGCATGCATGCTCAAGGCTGAGGGCGCAGACCCCTCGAGTGACGTGGAGGTTTCCATCTCCTTCGTTCGTTCCGCGGAAATGCGCTCGCTCAACGCTTCCTGGCGCGGCATCGATGCCCCCACGGACGTTCTCTCATTCGAATGCGACGGGCTCGACGGCGCGGGGGAGCAAGACCCCCTCGAGCTGGGGGACGTCATCCTTTGCCCCGAGGTCATTGCCGCGCAGGCTGCGGATTTCGGCAATACGCCCGTTGAGGAGTGCCGGCTCATGCTGGTGCACGGGCTGCTTCACCTTGTGGGGTATGACCATATGAACGAGGATGATGCGGCCGAGATGGAAGGGCGGGAACTCGCCATTTTGCGCGAGCTCGCCGTTCTGAGGGGCGACGACCCCGCCGGTGTGCGCATCGGCCCGGTGACGCGCCATGAGTACGACTGATACGGGAGGTTGACGTGATACCTGGTAGCAATCGCGAACACCCAACGTTTATTCGCTCCTTCGGCTATGCCATCGAGGGCTTTCGTACCGCGGTGGCAACGGAGCGCAACATCAAGGTCCAGCTTCTCGTTGGCGTGCTTGCCGTCGTCGCTGGCGTGGTGCTCAAGATCGACGCGCTCTCGTGGGTGCTGGTGCTGCTCTGTATCGGGCTGGTGCTTTTTGCCGAGCTGGTGAATACCTCGATTGAGGCGATCGTCGACCTTGCCACGCAGGACCTTCATCCGCTCGCTAAACGTGCTAAGGACATCGCGGCGGCGAGCGTCTTCACGCTTTCCATCACGGCGGCCGTGGTGGGGATCATCGTCTTCGCGCGCGCTCTCGGTATGCTGTAAAGATGGGCGGGCTTGCAACAGTGGTTGCGCAGGCTCGTTCGGCTATGACTAATTTGAGAATGGAAGTGTGGATATGGATGAATTCGATCCGTTCGAGGGGATGACCGACGACGAGCTCGATGCGATGGTAAGCGACCTTGGCAGCGAGCCCTGCGGTTTTGCCGGCGATGATGGTTTCCGCAGCGGCTTTGTTGCGCTGGTAGGCCGCCCGAACGCCGGCAAGTCGACTCTTATGAATGCCTGCATGGGCACGAAGATGGCCATCACCTCACCGGTTGCCCAGACTACGCGGCGCCGTATGCGCGGGGTGGTGCGCCGCGAGGGGGTCCAGATCGTCTTCGTCGATACCCCGGGCCTCCATAAGCCGCATGACTCCCTGGGAAGCGAGCTCAACAAAAGCGCGCTCGCCGAGCTCGGAGACGTTGATGTGCTGTGCTTCCTCATCGACGCGTCGCAGCCCATCGGCCGCGGCGACGCATGGGTTGCGGAGCGCGTTGCCAAGAGCCCTGCGAAGCGCATCCTCGTACTCACCAAAGCCGACCTCGCCTCGCCTGAGCGCGTGCTCGAGCAGATCTCTGCGGCTCGCGAGCTCTGCGAGTTCGACGACGTGATCGTGCTTTCCGCTACCGAGCGGTTCAACGTCGACTCCTTCATCGACTTGGTTGCGAGCTATCTTCCCGAGGGTCCTAAATGGTTCCCCGATACCATGTCTACCGATGCTTCGGACGATACGATCGTCGCAGAGTTCGTGCGCGAAAAGCTCTTGATGCGCACGCGCGAAGAGGTGCCGCATTCCGTGGGCGTCATCTGCGATTCCATGGAGCAGCGTCGCGGCGTGCTCCATGTTCATGCGGTCATCTACGTCGAGCGGGAGGGGCAGAAGGGCATCATCATCGGCAAGAAGGGCGAGATGCTCAAGCATGTCGGAATCGATGCCCGCCGCGACCTCGAGCGAATCTTCGGCTGCAAGGTCTTCCTTGAGCTCGAGGTGCGCGTCAAGCCGAATTGGCGCGAGGATGCCCGCGAGATTCGCCGGCTCGGTTACGCCGCCGACGAATAGCGACGAAGCAAGCGGCTGGAGCTGAGTGCGCGTGGCGGGCGGCAGGACATATCGGACTTTGGCAATCGTGCTCGATAAGACGAAGCTGCGTGAGACGGATCTTATCTTCACGCTTCTTGCCGAGAACGGGCGCCAGCTACGCGCCGTGGGCAAGGGCGCGCGAAAGCCGGGAAGTCGGCTGGCGGCGCGCTGCGAGCTTGGCTGCAAGGTTGACTTGCTGCTCGCCCACGGCAGGTCGCTTGACGTCGTCGCTGAGGCGACGCTCGTCGAGGCGACGCTCGGTGCCGCACCAAGCTACGAGCTTCTCTCGGCGGCAAGCGCGCTTGCCGATGTCGCGAAAGCATGCTGCTTCGAAGACGCCGAGGACCCGTTCGTCTATCAGATCACCCTTCGTGCGGAACAGGTGCTCGGAGGCTCGTGCGGTGTGCTCGATGGCGCTCATCTCGATCTCATCGTTGCAGCGTACGTGTTTAAGCTCCTTTCCCATTTGGGTTATCGTCCAGATTGGTCTGCCTGCGTGGCATGCGGCGACCCGGCGGTAACGTATTTCTCTGCAACCGCTGGCGGCCTCCTGTGCGCTTCCTGCGCCCGTAATGTGCCCGGCGCGGAGGAGCTCGATGCCGTTACGGTGGGGTGGCTGCAATCGCTCATCTCGCTTCGTTTCGATGAGCTCGCGGCGGCGCCGTGCGATGTCCCTACGGCCGCTCTGCTCCTTGCGTTCGCCCATATATGGGCAGCGACGCATCTTGACTGTCGGCTGCGAGCGCTCGAGTTCCTTCTCGGCGTGTAGAGTTCTGCCGGGCGATAGGGTATGGCGAGCGAATTCGATTCGCCTTTCGCTGGGAGAGCGATTATGGATGAGGGGTAACCTGGGCGCGGTATGGCAGACTGTGCGCATACCGTGATGCCGCCAAAAGGCGTAGCGGCGCCCCGGCATGCGATGTGGTAGTATATCGCCCGTTGGTACCTCGAGCTTAGTGGCGCGCTCCACCGGCGTCCACCCAGCACGAGGCGAATGTGCGGCGGAGCGATCCGCCCGGAAGAAAGGTGAAGAGATGACCATCTCCAAGGAGCGCAAGGCGGAGCTCACCGCCGAGTTCGGCAAGAACGCGCAGGACACCGGCAATCCCAAGGTTCAGGTTGCCATCGCGACCGAGCGCATCCGCGAGCTCACCGAGCACATGAAGTCCCACCCGAAGGACTTCCACACCCGCCGCGGCCTGCTCATGATCGTTGGTCGCCGTCGTCGTCTTCTTTCCTACATCAAGAAGAACGACATCGTCGAGTACCGTGAGCTCATCGCGAAGCTCGGCATCCGCGACAACATCCAGTAAGTCGTACATGCAGGAGCGCTTCGGCGCTCCTTTTCATGTAGGGGCCGAAATCTCGGCTCTACACCGCTGGCGCTACGCCGGCCCGAAGAAGCCCGTACGCAATGGGGCGTGCGGAGATGAAGGAGAAAGATGACTCTCGTCAGCAAGACCTTCGAGCTGTATGGCAAGACCTACACGCTCGAATCCGGTGAGCTTGCCAAGCAGGCTACCGGCGCCACCCTCGTCAAGCAGGGTGACACGACCGCGCTCGTGACCGTTGTGGTCTCCAAGGAGCGCAAGAACTACGATTTCTTCCCGCTCACCGTCGACTTCAATGAGAAGCTCTACGCTGCCGGCCGCATCCCCGGCGGCTACCTCAAGCGCGAGGGCCGTCCCACCGAGAAGGCCACCCTCACCGCGCGCATGATCGACCGTCCCATCCGTCCGAGCTTCCCGGACGGCTTCCGCAACGAGGTACAGATCGTTGCCACCTCGCTCGTGGCCGACCAGGTGAATCCCATCGATGTCATCTGTACCATGGGCGCTTCGCTTTCGCTCACCCTTGGTGGCGTGCCCTTCGAGGGCCCGCTTGCCTGCGTGCGCATCGGCCGCAACAAGGAGACGGGCGAATTCATCGTCAACCCCACCTATGAGGAGCGCGAGAACTCCGACCTCGACCTCGAGCTTGCTGGAACCCGCGATTTCATCTCCATGGTGGAGGCTGGCGCCGAGGAGGTCACCGAGGACGACATGCTCGCCGCCATGGAGTTCGGCCAGGAGGCCATCGGTGCGTTCTGTGACGCCCAGCTCGAGTTCGTTGAGGAGTGGGAGCGCGTAAACGGTCCCATCGTGCCGAAGGAGTACCCGCTCGACGAGCCGGTTCCCGAGGTGCAGGAGCGCATCTTCACCCACTATGACGAGATGTACGCCGCTTTGGCCGATGCCGACAAGCAGAGCCGTATCGCCAAGGTCGAGGCCCTGAAGGATGCCATCAAGGCAGAGTTCACCGAGGAGGAGCAGCTCCTGTGGGAGCGCGAGATCCCGGTGAACCTCAAGGCGCTCGAGAAGAAGGCCATGCGCACCATGGTCGTCGAGACCGGTGAGCGCGTGGACGGACGTGCGGCCAACGAGATTCGCCCGATCATGGTCAAGGGTTCCTACCTGCCGCTCGTGCACGGCTCCGGCCTCTTCCAGCGCGGCCAGACCCAGGTGCTTTCCGTGCTCTCGCTCGGTATGCTCAACGAGGCCCAGCGCCTCGACACCATCGAGCCTGTCGACGGCAAGCGTTACATGCATCAGTACAACTTCCCGCCCTTCTGCACCGGCGAGACCGGCCGCATCGGCAGCCCTAAGCGCCGCGAGATCGGCCACGGCAACCTCGCTGAGCGCGCACTGTTGCCGGTGCTTCCGGACGAGAACGAGTTCCCCTATGCCATTCGCGTGGTTTCCGAGGTCATGGAGTCCAACGGTTCCTCCTCGATGGCGTCCACCTGCGCGAGCTGCCTTGCGCTCATGGATGGCGGCGTGCCCATCAAGCGCCCCGTGTCCGGTATCGCCATGGGCCTTATCCAGGAGGAGGGCAAGACCGTCGTCCTCTCCGATATCCAGGGCATCGAGGACTTCCTCGGCGACATGGACTTCAAGGTGACCGGCACCGAGCGCGGCATCACGGCGCTCCAGATGGACAACAAGGCCACCGGCCTCACCTTCGAGATCCTGAAGCAGGCGCTCCAGCAGGCCAAAGAGGGTCGCGCGTTCATCCTTGGCAAGATGCTCGAGGTCATCCCCGGGCCCGCTTCCGAGACGCGCCCGACTGCTCCGCGCATCACCTCGATCACGATTCCGGTCGATAACATCCGCGACGTCATCGGCAAGGGCGGCGAGACCATCCGCGGCATCCAGGACGAGACTGGAGCCTCGGTTGATGTCCATGAGGACGGCACCGTCTACGTTGGCGGCGTGGGCGAGTCGGTCGATCAGGCCATCGAGCGCATTCAGCTCATCGTCAAGGTGCCCGAGGTGGGCGAGGAGTACACCGGTCGCGTGGTCTCCATCAAGGAGTTCGGCGCGTTCGTGAACCTGCTGCCCGGCAAAGACGGCCTCCTGCACATCAGCCGCGTGGCACAGGGTCGCGTTAACAAGGTCGAAGACGTCCTCAACGTTGGTGACGAGGTTAAGGTCAAGGTTATCGAGGTGGACGAGAAGGGCAAGATCTCGCTCGATCGTCTTGATAAGCCCGAGGCTCCCGCACACGCGGCGGGGGAGGGCCGTCCTCGTCGCGAATCCCGCGACCGCTCCGAGCGCCCGCGGCG
>NZ_CEWCAA010000018.1:0-34090 GCF_982429025.1 Enorma sp. | reverse complement strand
GCGATAGTCTGCTGGGGCGGGGCGACCTGCCGAGGTGGGGTGGCTCGTCCGGCTTGGAACGGGCCTGTGGCCCGCAATGGCTTGCCGGGCTGGCGGAGGCTGCCGGGCTGGCGGAGGCCTGCCGGGCTGGCGGCTGCCCAGCGGCTCTGCAGCGGCTTCAAGCATAGAGCGGGTTCGTGCGGCAAGGACCGTTCGGCGGGGAGTCGTAAGGAATGCCGCACTATGGCAGCGTAGATTGCTATCATGGGAGCAGAGGACAAAGTTCCGGGAGTTATCATGCAGCGTAAGGGAAGCGTCATCAACGAGATTTGTTTGCTGTACGACCGGCTGAGCGATACCGAGAAGCTCATCGCCGATTTTGTCATGGCGTACCAAGGAGAAATTCCCTCGCTGACCACGCGTGAGATTGCTGCACGAAGCCAGACGTCGGCAGCCACGGTGTCCCGCTTCGTGCGCCATTTGGGATACGAGAGCTTCTCCGAACTGCGAAGCGCCATGCAGCGCGATAACGGCATGCACGACCCCGATGAGGTTCCGCGCAACGTCATTTCGCTCGACGCTCCGCGAGCTGCTATGGAGACGGTGCTCCTCGCAAAGAACCGCGAACTGCTCGATACGCTCAATCTCATTAGCGATCAAGATCTTACCTATGCGGTGCGCCTTATTGAGGAAGCCGATTCGGTGGTGTTCGGAGCGGTGGGTAACACCATTCCGGCGGCTTTATCGGCTTCGTTCCTTATCGCTCAGCTTGGCATTCGCTCGCATTGTGCCCCTACAACCGAGGCCATGGTGCTTTCGTCCATGTCGCTCACCAAGCGAGATGTGCTTGTTTTCATGTCTAAATCCGGTCACTCTAAGCGGCTAAACCACATGATGGACAATGCCATCGATTCGCAGACGCCTACGATTGTGATCACCAATGTGCCGGACTCGCCGCTTGCGCGCCGTGCGACCTGCGTTCTGCAGACCGCGACGCGCGATAAGATGCTTAACAGCGACCTTCCGTTCTCGCATAACTCCATGAACTTCGTTATCGAGGTCGTGTTCCTGCTGCTTTGTTCTGATATGCCTAACTTCCAAGCGCACGCGGGCCTGCTGTGGAAATCCCTCGGCGACGACAAGGGTGTTTCCGGCGAGGTCTTCGGAGCCACCGGCGGTATGCGGTAGCACATGGGGGTCCTGCCATGGCAGAGCCCCTCGCCTCATGCAGAACGAATTAGTTGATGTCTGCGTTGCGGCTAATCTCAAGAGCTTTCTGCTGTGTCAATATTCTTGGGCAAGAATGTGTCGAAAAGTGGGGGTATTAAAGGCGATTAACGGCACAATTTTGCCCAAGAATGAACAATGAGAAGATGCAGGGATTCACGTACGCATAGGCATGGCGGCTCATGGTGGTCGCAAAGGCGCCAGCGATAAGCAGCGAGGCGCTGCCTGGCGAAGGTGTCAAGGTTCGGCGGATTAATTGCCGTTCAGCGATGAATTTCGACCGTTTGCCAGGTGTGTGTAACATTCTGCCTGCTATCATGGGCTGCTGAATATCGAACGGGTGCGGCTCGGTTCGCGCGGGAAAGGCGCGGCACCCGCCGCGCGGGACGGAGCACTATGGCAGGAACGATCGCAATTATCGGCGCGCTCGAGAAAGAGGTGTCGCAGATCTACGATGCACTTTCTGAGCGTTCAATGGTCGAAGAGGCGGGTCTCACCGTTGCACGCGGCACCTTCGAAGGCGTTCAGGTGGTGGCTTGCACGGCGGGCATGGGCACCGTGAATGCCGCTGCAGCGACGCAGCACCTGCTGAGCCGTTACAGGGCGGGTACGGTGATCTTCTCCGGCATTGCGGGAGGGCTTAACCCAGCGCTTCATATCAACGATGTGGTGATTGGCGAGCGCCTCCGCTATCTCGACACCGACACCTCGCTCATTGCCGAATCGACTCCCGGTTTGGAGGAATTCGCCTCGAGTCCCTCGCTGGTCGATGCTGCTGAGGCCGTGTTGCGCGACAAGGGGTTTGTCGATGCTGCCGTGAACCCCGCTGCGCCTGGCGACGACGCCCTCCGGTACCTGCGAGGAACGATCGCTACGGGCGATCGGTTCATTACGGGCGATCTGCGCGACTCCGTGGTGGCTCAGACCAGCGCGGATTGCGCCGAGATGGAGGGCGCCGCGGTCGCGCATATCGCGGCCAAGAATGGCGCCGCGTGCTTGGTGCTGCGCGCAATCTCAGATAACTGCGACGAGTCGTACGACGCGCTTTGCGAGCGCGCGTTCGAACTCGAAGACTACGCGCGGACTGCAAGCAGCGTCGTTCTTGAAATCGTTCGTCGCATCGCATAGCCGAATTGCTCGTAAGCAATGAGGACGCTTTCACCACGATAGGAGTTCCCATGGCCGATTCCATTAACTACCAGCTTGCCCATTTTGTGGCGAGCTACGGCAAGGCATCTCAGATCCCGCCGTCGACCTGCCCAGAGGTGAGCTTCGTGGGGCGCTCGAACGTGGGCAAGTCGTCAATTATGAACAAGCTGTTTGGCCGAAAGGGCCTGGTCAAGGTGTCGAGCACGCCGGGAAAGACAAGCAATGTAAACTTCTTTGAGGCTGACGGCGTGCATTTCGTTGACCTCCCCGGATATGGTTTTGCGCGTCGCTCCAAGGCGGAGCGCGAGCGCTGGGCACGTTTGATCGGCGACTTTTTTGACCTTGATCGCAGCTTCAACCTGGTGGTTTCGCTCGTGGACATCCGTCATGACCCGAGTGCCCTCGACCACCAGATGATCGAGTTTTTGCAGGCGGGCGAGTTCCCCTTCGTGGTGGCGCTCACCAAGGCCGATAAGCTCAGTCGTGGCAAGCAGAACCAGCAGCTTGCCGCTATCCGCAAACAGCTCAATGTGCCTGCGGAAGACATCATTGTGACGAGTTCCGAGACGGGCCTGGGCATAGACAAGCTCAAGGAGCGCATCGCTGCGGCGTGTTTGTAAGCGCAAAGGCTGTGCAGTTTGCGCTGAGAAGCCGTTTTGGCCCCCGTTTGGCGGCAGAAATATGTTCGAGGCTCGAATCGGAAGGTTTTTTAGCAGTCTTCGAGTAACACCCGCTTTTTCGCGCGCATTTCCTGCGGCTTTGTTGCCCGTAGAGGCTGATCTACTTGGCGGTTCGCGAAAAACCTTCCGACTCGAGCCTTGAACTTTTTCTTGAGCGCAATTCCGCGCCGTGGGGGCCGAGGTCCGTGCCATAAGAGACTGAGGCGGCACCGCCTCGGCGCGCGCGTAGCTCAGCGCCATCTACCCGCGGTGCCCGCCACGGTTAGCCTCGCGTCCCTGGCCTGCACGGTTGCGGCCCACAGCATTTGAACCGCGCTTGCCCTGTTGAGCGAATGGGGATTGCTTGCCGGAACCGCGCCGCTCGCTTCGAGTGCGTGCATCGCGTCCGCCCTGCTTGGATGAGCCTTGTGCCTGCCCGCTCGTTCCGGAGCCGCGCTTGCTTTCCCCGCGCTTTCCCGGCCCATGCGGTCGCTGTCCTTTGACGGGCGCGATCAGGCATTTCGGCCCGTAACCGATGAGGTCGGTTCGCCCAGCCTTCTGCAGGGCCTCGCGCACAAGCTCGTAGTTCTCGGGCTTGCGGTACTGGATGAGCGCCCGCTGCAGGGCTTTCTCGTGCGCGGTTTTCGGTACATAGACCGGTTTCATAGTGCGCGGGTCCACGCCGGTGTAGTACATGCAGGTAGACATGGTCGACGGCGTGGGATAGAAGTCTTGCACCTGTTCGGGCATGTAGCCCATGTCGCGCACGTATTCAGCGAGCTCGACAGCCTCGCGAAGCGTGCTGCCCGGATGGCTGCTCATGAGGTAGGGCACCAGGTACTGGTCGCGCCCAAGCTCGCGGTTCATGGCGCGGTATTCGCCCACGAAGCGGTCATAGACGGCGCGGCTCGGCTTGCCCATCACCGAAAGCACGGCGTCACTCACGTGCTCGGGTGCCACCTTGAGCTGGCCCGACACATGGTGCTCGCAGAGCTCACGCAGGAAGGTCTGGTTGGGATCGGGGTCCGCGAGAACGTAGTCGAAGCGGATGCCGCTTCTCACGAAGACCTTCTTCACGCCCGGCAACGCGCGAAGCTCGCGCAGGAGCTGCACGTAATCACTGTGGTCGACCTTCATGCTGCGACACACTTTGGGCCAGAGACAGCGCTTGTGCACGCAGGCGCCGCGCGCGAGCTGCTTGGCGCAGGCGGGCTGGCGGAAGTTCGCCGTCGGGCCGCCCACGTCGTTGATGTATCCCTTGAAATCCGGATCCTGCGTGATGTGCCGCGCCTCGGCCAAGAGCGAGCGGTGGCTGCGTGCCTGTACGATACGCCCTTGGTGAAAGGTGAGCGCGCAGAAGCTGCATTCGCCGAAACAGCCACGGTTGGAGATGAGCGACATCTTTACCTCGGCGAGCGCGGGAACGCCGCCGGCCGCCTCGTAATCCGGATGGTACGTTCGCGTATAGGGGAGGTCGTAAGCTTCGTCGAACGCTTCGGTGGCGAGCGGCTTCGCAGGTGGGTTCTGCACCACGAAGACGCTGTGCGGGTAGGGCTCAACGAGCCGGTTCCCGCTGAACGGGTCCATGTTTTCGTATTGCGTGTTAAAGCTGCGTGCGTAGGTGAGGGGGTCTGCTTCGAGCTCGTCCCAAGAGGGCAGCACCACGGCGTCATAGACCTCGTCGAGCGAGCGGGTGCGGTACACGGTCCCGTCGATGTAGGTGATCTGCTCGATCGGCAGCCCTGCGTCAAGTGCTTCAGCCAGCTCGATGATGGGGCGTTCTCCCATGCCGTAGATGATAAGGTCCGCGCCAGAATCAAGCAGGACGGAGCGCTTCAGGCGGTCCTGCCAGTAGTCGTAGTGCGCGAGGCGCCTGAGGCTCGCCTCGATGCCGCCCAAGATGATGGGCGTGTTCTTGAAGGTGCGGCGGATGAGGTTGCCGTACACGATGGTCGCATGGTCGGGGCGCGCGCCCATGCGACCGCCGGGTGTGTAAGCGTCGGTGCGGCGACGGTGCTTGCTCACGCTGTAGTGGTTGACCATGGAGTCCATGTTGCCCGCCGAGACGAGGAAGGCAAGCCGCGGCTCGCCGAGCACCGCGATGCTTGCGGGGTCGCGCCAGTCGGGTTGGGCGATGAAGCCCACCTTGTACCCGTGCGCCTCGAGCAGCCGGCAGATGATGGCCGCCCCGAAGCTGGGATGATCCACGTAGGCGTCGCCGCAGATGTAGACGAAGTCGCATTGGTCCCAGCCGCGGGCCTTCATGTCGGCGCGCGTGGTGGGGAGAAAGTCTGCTCGCGTGAGGCCGAGCGCTGTGGGGCCCGTGGGGTCGATGTTGGGGGTGTGCGCCGCGCCGTGCTTACCCGGCCGCGATGCGCCCTGCGCCGCGCTACCCGCGCGCTTCTGCGGCCGCGACGCGCCCTGCGCCGCGCTACCTGCGCGCTTCTGCGGTCGCGATGGCTTCTTTTGCTTGGACGAGGCGTTCTGCATGGTGCTCCTGTTCAGATGTAATGCTCACATCCTAGCAGAGGCGGCATGCAGGCAATGTGTTGAAGCGCTTGGCCGCGAGCCCACGTTTGTCACCGGAGGGCATGCCGCTCACGCACGCTACAGGTACTCGATCTGCGCGCCCTGGGTGTCGCAGGTGAGAATATGCGTCTCGCACGTGGGGAACTGCTCGCGCAGGCGTACCTGCAAAAACTTCGCCACGATAGTGTCGTCGGTCACTGCCATGAGCGTGGAGCCCGAACCACTGATCCAGATGGTCTTCGCCCCGCCCTCAAGGCAGGTGGCGCGGATCGCATCGTAGTCGGGGATGAGCTTGCGGCGGTACGGCTCCTGCAGGCGGTCGTCGTTGGCGGCGGCGATAAGCTCGGTGTCGCCGGTTTCGAGCCCCCGCGTGAGCCCCGCGATGCGGCCCATCTGCCACACGGCCGTGCTGAGCGGCACCTCCTTCGGAACAACCTTGCGCGCCTCGCTTGTATGCACCTCGTAAGGCGGGATGATGGTGATGAACCGCAGCCGTTCGCTCACGTTGTAGCGAAGGCAGCGCGGCAGCTCGCCCTCGGGCGTGAACGAGCACACGGCGGCGCCAAGGAGCGCGGGCGCAACGTTATCGGGGTGCCCTT
The DNA here is from genome assembly GCF_982429025.1 of Enorma sp. NCBI lineage: Bacteria > Bacillati > Actinomycetota > Coriobacteriia > Coriobacteriales > Coriobacteriaceae > Enorma > Enorma sp. The sequence continues at coordinate 27,948 of NZ_CEWCAA010000018.1, read as the reverse complement.
CGAGCGCGGTCGCCATGGCGACGAGCTCCTCGCGTGTCACGGTGCGGCGCGTGAGCGCGGCCGCGCCCATGATGCCCGCGACCACGCACGTCGAGCTGGAACCAAGGCCGCGGGCAACGGGAATCTCGGTCTGGATGTCAATAGAGATGGGGAAGGGCTGCATACCCCACTGCTCAAGTGCCTGTTCAAAGGCAACGTAGACCATGTTGTCGCGGTTTTGGAACTCTTCCGGGCAGCCGGTGATCGTGAGCGTATCGGCATGGTCGAAGGTGAAGTGGGAATAGAGCGAGATCGCCATGCCGAGCGTGTCGTAGCCAATGCCGAGGTTTGCGCTCGTTGCGGGAACGGTAACTTTGATCATGCGAAATTACCTCTGTCCTAATTTTGCATGGCAGGCGTGCTCGACATAGGAGGCCATGCCGTCCACATCCACCACGTCGTCGTGCAGCACGGCGGCTTGTTGCAGGGTGGCGAGCTGCACAGGCGGGGTGGTGCCGGTCGCCTTAGCCAGGACCTCCATGCAGGCGAAATCGTCCGCGGGCACGTCGAGCCCGAGCGATTCGGCCACGGCGCGCGGGAACTTGTACGGGCTCGCGGTCGAAAGCAGCACGCGGGCGCGGGCCGCGGGCGCGGCGGGAACCTGCTCCAAGACGTGGTAGCCGCACGCGGTGTGCGGGTCGATCACGTAGCGGTGGTCGCGCCAGCAGAGGCCGATGGCCGCGCGGACCTCGTCCTCATCTGCCCAGCCGCAGGCGAACACCTCTTGGATGCGGGCGAGGAGCTCGGCGGGCACCTCGTAGCGGCCCTCATGGGCGAGCTGCTCCATGAGCGAGGCCACAAGCTCGCAGTCGCCGTCGCTCAGGTAGTAGAGCATGCGCTCGAGGTTGCTGGAGATGAGGATGTCCATGCTCGGCGAGATGGTGGTGAAGAACGGGCGTTTGCGGTCGTAGACGCCGGTGGTGAGGAAGTCGTAGAGCACGTTGTTCTTGTCGCTCGCTACGATGAGCTTCGCCACAGGCAGGCCCAAGAGCTTGGCGTAGTAGCCGGCGAGCACGTCACCGAAGTTGCCCGTGGGCACGCAGAACTCGACCTCGTCGCCCGCCTCGATGGCACCGGCGCGCAGAAGCTGCGCGTATGCGGCAAAGTAGTAGACAACCTGCGGCACCAGGCGCCCAACGTTGATGGAGTTAGCGCTGCTGAGCACCACGCCGCGCTCGGCCAGGCGCTCTGCAAGCTCGCGGTCGGCGAAGATGCGCTTGACGGCGCTCTGGGCGTCGTCGAAGTTGCCGCGAACGCCGCACACCGAGACGTTATCGCCCGTTTGGGTGGTCATCTGGAGCTCCTGAACGCGGCTCACCTTGCCCTCGGGGTAGAAGACGGTGATGCCCGTGCCGGGAGCGTCCGCAAAACCGGCGAGCGCGGCCTTGCCCGTGTCGCCCGAGGTGGCGGTTACGATCATGATGCTCTCTGCCGGAGTATCCGAGGTGCTTCCCGTCCGCGCCATGAGGCGCGGCAGCATCTGCAAGGCCACGTCCTTGAAGGCGCTCGTGGGGCCGTGGAAGAGCTCGAGCACGAAGGGCTGGCCGCCCTCTTCGGCCTCATGGCCAACAAGGGGCACGAGGGGGGTGACTTCGGCCGAGGCGAAGGTGCCGTCGTACGCTTCATGCACGCACGCGGCGATTTCATCCGCTGTGTAATCAGGTAGTAACAATTGGAGCACCGAGTTCGCAATGTCTGCATAGGACTGCTCGGCAAGGCCTGTTACGTCGAGTTTTTCCGAACCGAGCGCGTCCGAGACAAAAAGTCCGCCGTCTGGTGCGATTCCTGTGCGAATCGCTTCCTTAGCTGTGCACGACACCGCACGTGAACGTGTACTATGATACGAATTCATGTGAAGCTCCTCGTAGGCCCCGGTGTTAGCAATACGCTCATGGTATCAGAGCGCATATGCGTCCGGTGGCTGGGTCAGAAAGGTAACCTCCTCGTTATGATTAAGATTGCCAAGTTCGGAGGCTCGTCGGTAGCCGACGCCAAGCATTTCCGCCAGATCAAGAAGATCGTCGACGCCGATCCTTCCCGCCGTTTCGTGGTGGTTTCCGCTTGCGGGCGCCGCTACAAGTCCGATGCCAAGGTCACCGACCTGCTGTATCTTGTGGCCGCGCACGTGCGCTACCACGTGTCGTGCGACGATCTGCTCGAAGACATCGGCAAGCGCTATTTCGATATCGCCGAAGAGCTGGGGCTCAACTATCCCATTCACGAGGAATTTGCGGCCTTTGCCGAGCGGGCTCGTGCCGGGGAGCTTACGACTGAGGAGCTCGTGAGCCGCGGCGAGTACTTTACCGCCCAGCTGATGGCCGAATACCTGGGCCTGCCGTTCCTCGACGCCGCCGACGTCGTTGCCTTCCACCACGACGGCTCGCTTTCCATGACCCGCACGCACGCGCTCATCCAGGAACGGGGCATTCCGGGCGGCTTCGTGATGCCGGGCTTCTACGGCGCCACGCGTGAGGGGCAGATCAAGCTGCTCGATCGCGGTGGCGGCGATATCTCGGGCTCGATTCTTGCCAAGTGCCTGGATGCCGATCTGTATGAGAACTGGACCGATGTCTCCGGCTTTCTCTCCGCCGACCCGCGCATCGTCGAGCATCCCCAGCCCATCGGCCGCATCACGTACCAGGAGATGCGCGAGCTTTCGTACATGGGTGCGAGCGTCCTGCACGAGGAGGCCGTATTCCCCGTCATGGAGGCGGGCATTCCCATCGCGGTGAAGAACACCAACCGCCCGCTCGACCCCGGAACGATCATCTCCGACCGCGAGGACTTCGTTTCCGACGAGCCCATCATCACGGGTGTAACGGGCAAGCGGAACTTTGTAGCGGTGCACATCTTCAAGGACCACATGTCCAACGAGGTCGGCTATCTGCGCCGCGTGCTCTCGATCTTCGAGCGCTATCGCGTGTCGATCGAGCACATTCCCTCGGGCATCGATTCGTTTGCCGTGGTGGTGCAGGGCTCGGATGTGAAGGACTCGCTCTGGTCGATCGTGGCCGACATCAAGACCGAGGCCACGCCCGATAGCATCAAGGTCGTGGACAACCTCGCACTCATCTCCACGGTGGGCCGCAACATGATTGGCCGTCCGGGTGTGTCGGGCAGCCTGTTTGCGGCGCTTGGCCAGGAGGGAATCTCCATCCGCATGATCGCGCAGGGCTCCGACGAGATCAACATCATCGTGGGCGTGCGTGACGACGATTTCGAGCGGGCCATTCGCGCTATCTACCGGGCGTTTTCCGATGGCGACCACCTGTTGGAGCTCTCGGACCTCAAGCGGGCCGAGGAAGAGGCCCGCGCCGAGGCGGCGGTGCTCGCGAATCGCTAGGCCCGGGCGCTGCATGGGGCGCGGGCGTTTGCGACCCACCTGTTCCGGAATCCTCACGAGTTGGTGCTACCCAGCCGGGCTGGATGTTCTCGAAGCGGAGAGCCCGGCCCGGCTGGATGCTTTTTTGGCAGGCAACGCGCAGAATCGTTCACAAACGTGCCGAATATCGTTCAAAAACGTGACGAGTGTGGTCGACTCGCCACACTCAGCACGTTTATGAACGGTTTATGGGCAGAGAGCAGGCTGCCGCGCTCGTTCTCTGGATTTTTCTCTCGCGAGCACCTGCGCTTGTTTTCTAAATGGAAACATGGGCACGGTACACTCGCCTAACTAGACTAACGCAGCGGCGAAACATAGCGGCAAAACATGGCACCGCGAGCCTGCGCAGGGCGCGCGAGCTGCTGGCGCGGGCACAACGGGAGGAACTCATGAAGCAGTACACGATCGCCATCTTGGGTGCGACGGGCGCGGTGGGCACGCAGATGCTCCAGTGCCTCGATGAGCAGGAGATTCCTGCTGGCGAGTTGCGTCTGCTGGCAAGTGCGCGCAGCGCGGGCAAGACAGTGGAGTTCCGTGGGGCAACCGTCACCATCCAAGAAGCGCGCCCCGAGGCGTTCGAGGGCTGCGACTTCGTGCTCGGCGCGGCGGACGACGCCATTGCCAAGGAGCTGCTGCCCGAGGCCGTGAAGGCCGGTGCTGTGGTGGTGGATAACAGCCATGCCTTCCGCATGGATCCCGACGTGCCGCTCGTGGTGCCCGAGATCAACGGCGCCGATGTTGCCTGGCACAAGGGCATCATCGCAAATCCCAACTGCGCGACCATCATCGGGCTCGTGCCCACGTGGCCGCTTCACCAGCTCGCGGGCGTGACGCGCATGGTCGTGTCGACGTACCAGGCTGCGAGCGGCGCCGGCGCTCCCGGCATGGCGGAGCTCGAGGCGCAGATGGCGGCGCTTGGCCGCGGGGAAGAGCTGCCCGAGCCCCGCGCGTTCGCTGCACAGCTGGTGAGCAATCTCATTCCGCAGATTGGCGGTTTCAAGGAGGAAGGCTACACCTCGGAGGAGATGAAGCTCCAGAACGAGGGCCGCAAGATCATGCACCTGCCGGAGCTCCGTGTGAACTGCACCTGCGTTCGCGTGCCGGTGCTGCGCTCGCATTCCGAGAGCATCACGCTTGAATTCGAGCGCGATATCACGCTCGAGGAGGCGCGCGAGGCGCTTGCCGCCGCACCGGGTGTGAAGCTCGTGGACGACCGCGAGGCCGAGAACGCGCACGACCGCTTCCCCATGCCCATTGATACCTCTGACCAGGACCTTATCTGGGTGGGCCGTGTGCGCCGCGACATCTCGAACCCCGAACCCAACCGCGGTATCACCTTCTGGTGCTGCGGCGATCAGATTCGCAAGGGCGCCGCGACCAACGCCGTGCAGATCCTGAGGCTCCTGATCGGCTAGCTGCATGAAGGCCGTCCGAATGCCTGCTGGGACGTCGGTATGCCCCCGCGCTCGGTGTAGGGCGAATGCCTTTTCAACTTTTGGGCACTTCAACGAGGGCGGGCCGAGTATCCGCGATAGATGGTGCCCGTCTACCTGCGGAAACGATATCGCCATATGCTCCTATATACGGGAGGCCGCGCTGGAAGTGCCCAAAAGTTGAAAGGCTCCGCGGGGCGCCCCTCTCCTGCGGCGCGATGAGCTGCCATCCCGGTGCCCCGCAGCCGCTCTGAGGCAGCTGTGAGACAACTGTGCCAGGTCAAACTGTCACATGAGACAACTGTGCCAGGTCAAACTGTCTCAGAGGCTATCGTGTGCTGTATGCAGGAGCGGCCCGTATGCCGGCTCGCACCCCGCGCCGTTGCCCAGCACACCTTACTCCGGGCTCTTGAGCGCCTCGACCATATCGATGCGGGTGAGCATGCGGTTGGTGATGAGGCTTACGGCGAGCGCGAACACGATGGAGAACGCCGCTGCGAGCGCGTAGCACCACGGGTCCACCACCACGTCAAAGAAGATCGACGGCATCTTGAGGATGTACGTGAAGCTCTCGGAAAGCGCCCAACCGGCGGGCAGGCCAACCAGGATGCCGAGGCTTGTGAGCACGAGCGTCTCTTTGTTGATGTACGTGCGCACCTCGCCCGCCCGGAAGCCGAGCACCTTGATGGTGGCAATCTCACGCTCGCGCTCGCCGATGTTCACCGTGGAGAGGGTGAACAGAACTACGAAGGCGAGACCGGCTGCCAGACCGATGACAACGTATACGACCACGTTGATCAGCGTGAAGCTCTGCTCGAATTGCTCGCGCATCTTGGCCACGCTCGTGATGCTCAGGAAGATGTCATCGCCCTCGAGTTCGTCGGCGAACGCGCGCTGCTCGGTGTCACCGCCGGTAAGGTGCGCGAGGAAGCCGTTGAGCTCGAGTGGGCCGAAGAGCTCCTCATAGGCGTCTTCGGTCATATAGATGGCATTACCCAGGTAATTGCGGGTGATGGACTCGACCGTTACCTCGGCCTTGTTGAGGGCGCTCGTGGTGATGCTCGCTGTGTCGCCTGCGCTTAGGCCGAGCACCGTCGCAGCGTTGTTGGTCATAACGACGCCGGTGTCGTCGAGGCTGATGGGGCCGCCCTCAAGCGTTTGCAGCGACACGTAATCGCTGATTTGCATGCCGCTCGGGATGATGTAGAGCTGCATGCTCTCCTTGCCGCCTCCGTACTCGACGGTGATGGTGTCTACGCCAATGGCTTCAAGGTCCGTGACCTCATCCGCGCCTTCGAGCACGCTGCGCGCCGCCTCGAAGTCGTCGGCCGAGGTGACCGCCATGAGGTCGTAGCGGTAGATTTGCTCGTACTGGCGCGGTGCAAGCGACTCGACGGTGTTCTTAATCGAGAAACCGCAGATGAGGAGCGCCGTACAGCCCATGATGCCGAAGATGGTCATGGCGAGGCGCTTCTTATAGCGGAAGAGGTTGCGCGCGGTCACTTTGTTGAGGAACCCGAGGTGCCGCCAAAGCGGGCGGATATGCTCGAGGAAGATGCGCGATCCCGCTCGCGGCGCGCGCGGGCGCATGAGCGACGCGGGCGATTCGGTGAGGTCCTTGCGGCAGGTGATGAACGTCGCCCCCGCGATGCCTGCCACGAACGCCACGATGCCAAGGACGGCGTAGAACAGGTCGAAGTGCAGGCTGAAGAGGGGCAGCAGGTACATGGCCTGGAAGATATAAAACAGCACGTAGGGGATGACCACAAACCCGGCGATATCGCCGATGATGCCGCCTATGAGCGCCGCGGATCCCGTATAGATGAGGTACTTGGAGAGGATGCGCGCGTTCGAGTAGCCGAGCGCCTTGTAGAGGCCAACGAGCCCGCGCTCCTCTTCTACCATGCGCGTCGCCGTGGTGAGGCTCACAAGAATAGCTACAACGAAGAAGATGACCGGGATGATGCGGGCGATGGCCTCGATGGATGATGCATCGGAATCGACGCTCGAGAAGCTGCCGAGGGCGCTGCGGTCCTGCACGTACCAGGTGGCGCTCTCGACCTCATCTACTTGCGCGCGGGCGTCGGCGATCTGCTGCAGGGCATCGGCGCGCTCTGTCTCAAAGGTAGCGCGGCCCTCGTCAAGCTCGGCTTGGGCGTCGGCAAGCTGGGACAGGCCTTCGTCGATGGTCTGCTGAGCGTCGGCAAGCTGGGCGAGCGCCGAGGCCCGCTGTGTGGCGAGCTCCGATTGCGCGGCATCGAGGAGCTCGAGACCGTTTTGCGTGGTGGCGAGGCCTGCGCGGGCATCGCGCTCGGCTGCATCGAGCGCTTTGAGCCCGGCGTTGATCTGGGCTCGGGCACCCTCGAGGCCTCCGTCGATCTGTGCGATCGCCGCGTTGACTTGGGCGAGGCCCGAGGCGGCTTGGCCCATGCCCTGAGCGAGCTGAGCGACTGCGCTCTCTTCGCCCCCGGCGGTGAGTTGCTGCAGTTGCTCCTGCGCCTGCTCAAGCTGCGCAATCACGCTTGGTAGGTCGTCGTAGTGAATGGTTATGTCGCCATAGGAAAGCACGAGCGCTTCGGTGATCACCGCGCGTTCCTGCGTGATCGTAGTTTGTTCGTTGGCGAGTGTCTCCTGCTCGGCGCTGAGCGTTTGCTGCTCTTCTTGCAGGGCGGTCTGCTCGTCGAGTAGCTCGGTGCGCTGGGCATTGCCATCGGGGAGTGATGCCAGCTCGGCTTCAATCTGGGCGAGGCGCTCATCGATAGCCGCTTGGCGATCGGAGATCTCGCCGGCGCGTGCCGCAATCTCTTGTAGACGCTCGTCGATCTCGGTGCGGCGTGCAAGCTCGGGCGCGTACTGGGCCTCCATAATTTGCCGGCCGAGTCGTGCAAGACTGAGCAGTTGCGAGACCTCGCTGGCATAGGCGCCGACGGCATTGATGAAGGCCTGCTCCTCGGCAACGGGCTCTTCCGTTCCTGTCCAGGAGGAGAGCGTGTTCCAGGTCGCGGCCAGCTCGGCGCTGGCGGCGATTTGGTCGTTGCTGAACCTGCTCACGAGCTCGTCGCCTTGCTGCTTGGCTTCGGCCGCGCCTGCTTCTGCTTGAGATTTCGCGTCTGCAAGCGCATCGAGACTGTCGAGCTGCCCGTTCAACTCGCTGCGCGTCGTCTCGATCGTCGCCAAGCCTTCGCGTGCTTGCTCGATACCGTCAAGCGCTGCAGCACGCTGCTCATCGATGGTTGCCTGGGCGTCGTTCAGCTCGCTAAGGGCGTTGGCGCGCTGCGTGTCGAGTTCCTGTTGCCCGGCGAGCGCATCGGCGAGGCTCTCGTCAATCGTTGCCTGCCCATCGATGAGCTCCTGCTCGGCATCGGCAAGCTGCTGGCGAGCGTCGGCTTCGCTTACAGCGATTTCGTCAAGGGCCTCCGACTTGATCTCTTCGGTGCGTGCGCGCTCGCGCTGGGGCGCCAGGTCTTCAACACGGCTCTGAACCTCGTCCACGCGTGCCTCATATTCACTCGAATACGAGGAGAGCCCTTCGGTTCCCGAAGCGGTGAGGTAGACAACGGTATAGGAGCTTGTATCGGCCACAGCGCTTTCGTCTACGAAGAACGTGTAATCGCTCGAGGTGCTCGCGCGAAACGCGATGGGGCCTTCAGGCTGCGTGATATTGGTTGGGTCGATGACCGCGCCAACGATGGTATACGTGCCGCCGGGAATGAGCGGGTCGTCGGCGGAGCTCTGCTTGTCGTCCGATTCGCCGGAATCCGCTTCGCTTCCGGTGTCTGCGCTCGTGTTGAGGTCGGAAAGTCCTGTGGGGTCTTCTGCAACGGCATCCTCGAAGGTCACGGTGTCGCCAATCGATTTGTTCGCCGTATGCAGGTAGTTTTCCGTGACTGCGATTTCGTTCGGCGCGTCCGGGAGCGAGCCCTCCACCACATACGGTTCGTTGATGCCAGAGCTGAGCAGCGTCTTGAGCATCACGGTCGAGCGGATGCCACCGACTTCGGTGTAGGTTTCGATCTCGTAGCCGCCCTCGGCTACGGCGACACCTTCGGTGCCGGCGAGTTCATCGACGTCGTCTTGGGTGAGACCGAGCGTCGATTGCACCGAGATGTCGTAGAGATGCTGGCGTTCGTAGAGCGCCTCGGCCGATTCGCGCAGGTCGAGGCAGGAGATGGAGAGTCCGGTGAGCATCGTGGCGCCAAGCGCGCAAATCGCTACGATGGAAAGATAGCGCTTCTTGCTGCCGCCGATCGTGCGCAGGATGTCCTTGGAAAACGCCCTCATCGTTCGCTCCTACCACTCGATGCGCTCGATGGGCGTTGGGTTCGGGTTGAGCTTCATGTCGGTCACGCGGCCGCTCTTGAAGCGAATGAGGCGGTCGGCCATGGGGGCGAGGGCAGAGTTGTGCGTGATGATGATAACGGTGATGCCGTCGCGCCGACAGGTATCTTGGAGGAGCTGCAGGATCTGCTTGCCTGTTTGGTAGTCGAGGGCGCCCGTGGGCTCGTCGCAGAGCAGGAGTTTGGGAGCCTTGGCGATAGCGCGAGCGATGGAGACGCGCTGCTGCTCACCGCCCGAAAGCTGGGCGGGGAAGTTTCCCAGGCGCTTGGCGAGGCCCACCTTGCAGAGGGATTCCTCGGCATCGAGGGCGTTGGCGCACACCTGGGCCGCGAGCTCGACGTTTTCGAGCGCAGTGAGGTTGGGAACAAGGTTGTAGAACTGGAACACGAAGCCCACGTCGGCGCGGCGGTACTCCACGAGCTCGCGTTCGGTCGCATGGGTGATGTTGCGGCCGTCGACCATGACGGTGCCCGACGTGGCTGTGTCCATGCCGCCCAAGATGTTGAGCGCCGTGGTCTTGCCAGCGCCGGACGCGCCGAGAATGACGGCGAGCTCGCCGCGCTCGACGACGAAGTTCGCTCCGTCGAGCGCGTTGATCTGCGATTCGCCCGCGCCGTATGTTTTAACGACGTTGTTGAACTCGATGTATGCCATGGGTCCGCCTAGCTATGCCGTGCCGCGATATTACTCGACAGCATGTTGTCTAAATGTAGTATAGTGGCAGCGTAGGGGGAAGGCGAGGAATGCTCGACACATGGAAACGAATTGTCGAGCGATGGGGGCCGTCATGAGAAAGCAGCCGCAGGTGACCGAACAGACGCGGGCGAATCTTATGCAGGCGTTCTGGGATCTTTACCTCGAAAAGCCAATTGAGAAGATCACCATCCGGGAGATTACAGATCGGGCGGGCTACAACCGTGCGACGTTCTACCTGTATTACCGTGACGTGTACGATTTGTTCGATCAGCTTGAAGAGAGCATTTTGGGCCAGGTCCGGCAGTTGGTCAACGATCGCCTCCTAGGGGAGGAAACGCTGGACTTTACGCACCATATGGGGTTCATCCTTGAGCTTGCCCAGCGATTCGCGACCTACATGCCGAAACTGCTTACGAGCGATCCGTCATTTTCGGCGCGGCTTAAGGTCATCATCGCCCCGCTGCTCGACCGGTTCATCCTGCCGGCGCGCAACCTTTCCGAGGAGGAGCGCTACCTTGTACGTGAGTTCTACACGAGTGGCGTGCTAAGCGCCATCACCGCTTGGATGATGACCGACCCAGCCGAGCGTATGCCCATCGACCGGCTTATTGCGCTTATCGTGAAGGCGGTCGGGCTCTAGCCGGCTTTGGCTGTTCTGGCATGCGGGCGGTGCTGGCCGGGATTGCGCAGCCTGGTCATTCTAGTGCTGGGGCGATGCGGCTGGGAGACGTCGCCGGCCTGCGGAGCTGCCCAGCTGGTTCGGCCTGCGGAGCTGCCCGGCCGGCTCGCCGTGCCGGATGAGCTTTCTAGTTCTCGAGCCCTTGCTCCGCCTTGCGAATGATGCTGTCGTAGTTCTCAATCTTATAGTTGAGGCGATCGAGGCCCGCTTGCATCTCGTTGATGCGTTCCTGCACGAGATCGCGCTGCTCTTCAAGGAGCGCCTTGCGTGCGGCGACGGTGGAGTCGCCCTCGGCAAAGAGCTGCATGTACTCGATGAGCGCCTCGATGGATACGTTGGCGCCGCGCATGCACTTGATGAACTGGATGCGCGCGCAATCTGCCTCGCTGTAATCGCGGATGCCGCTCTCGTTGCGTCGTACGTGCTCAAGGAGCCCGATGCGCTCGTAATAGCGCAGGGTGTCCGCGCTGATGTCGTACATTTTGGAAACTTCCGCAATGCGCATGGTGGTTCTCCTTCTGTTCGCTCACTGTACACCATAGTGCTTGAAGCGAACTCCAAGTCAAGAGACGCGTTAGGTTGGTCTTCGCGAGGGTTGCGCCGGGCTATTCGGGCGCTTTCGAACTTGAAATGTGGCGGCTGGACGTGCTCTTGCAGAGTTCGTTCCATTATTGGGAATATCTTTTTCAAATGCCTGGAGTATTCACTTACCACGTGAAACGAATCCTGCGGTTTTGTTAGTACGAACGAGCTGTAGCCACGGTTTGTAGAAAAGAAGTTCCCAAAAGTGGAACGAACCTTGTTTGGAGGGCTCGTTCAGCAAAAATGCCCTGTCGCAGAGTGAAATTTGGCGAATGCCTACTCTGTGACAGGGCGATTTTTAGACGCAGGGCGTGGCGGGCGCGTAGCGTCGGCGCGGTGTACGGCGCGCGCTGCAAAGCAGAGTGGGCGTACTGCGGCCGCGCGAGACGAGGTCGCAGTACGCGATGTGCGTCGCTTACTCGTCGCCGAAGCTGATGCCGAGCGCTTTTGCCTCGCGCACGAGATCGCTTTCGGGGTCGACGTACTTAAGCTTGCCGGCAACATCTTCAAGGGGCACGCGGCACATGTGGCGATCGCGCTGCGCGACCATGAAGCCGAACTCGCCTTCGAGGCAGCCGAGCGCCGCCTCCACGCCGCACTGTGTGGCGAAGATGCGGTCCTGAGCATCGGGGATGCCGCCGCGCTGGGTATGGCCGGGGATGGCAACGCGGGTTTCGCGTCCGGTCTTCGACTCAATCTCCTTAGCGATGTCGTACACGATTGACGGGCTCGTGCGAGCCGCTACCTTCTTCTTATATTCCTTCTTGGACAGCGCGGCGTCCTCTTTGGAGATGGCGCCCTCCGCCACCGCGATGATGGTGAAACGGCTGCCCGTTTCCATGCGCTTTTCGATGGTCTTGATCACGTTGTCCATGCTGTACGGAATCTCGGGAATCAAGATTACGTCTGCACCGCCGGCAACGCCCGCGTACAGCGGGATCCAGCCGACCTTGTGGCCCATGATCTCGATTACGAATACGCGGCCATGCGAGCTCGCGGTGGTGTGAATGTCGTCGATGCACTTGGTGGCGATCTCCACGGCGCTCGTGAAACCGAACGTCATCTCGGTGCCCCAGGTGTCGTTGTCGATGGTCTTGGGCAGTGCGATAACGTTGAGGCCCTCCTGCGATAGGCGGTTTGCCGTCTTGGTGGAGCCGTTTCCGCCCAGCATGAAGAGGCAATCGAGGTTGAGGTCGTGATAGGTCTGCTTCATGGCGGGAACCTTCTCCACGCCGTCGGTCTCGGGCGTGTCGATGCGCTTGAACGGTGTGCGGCTCGTTCCCAGGATGGTGCCGCCGCGCGTGAGGATGCCGCTGAAGTCGCGGGCATCCATCTTGCGATAGCGCCGATAGATCATGCCCTGGTAGCCGTCCTCAAAGCCGTAGATCTCGACGGGCTCAGAGCTCTTGTTGATGAGCGTCTTGACGATGCCGCGCATGGTGGCGTTGAGAGCCTGGCAATCGCCGCCACTGGTGAGCAAGCCAATTCGAAGTGTCATGATGATCCCCTTCCCCGGAGTGATGCATGCGTTAAGTGTACTCCGAGTGAGTCATATTGGGACGGGGTTGTTTTGACGCAGCCATATTGGAATGTGGGCGGCGCGCCTCATAGAGGAGATGCAGGGCAGCGAGCCAAATTGCCCTGTCCTGAGTCAAAACGGAACCGTCCCAAAATGGTGCAAACGGTCCCGTCGAGCCGTCCCAAAATGGTGCAAACGGCCCCGTCCCAGAATGATGCAAAATGATGGGCTATCGGACGAAATTGGTCATCTCGCCTGGCTCTTGAGCGGGCAGGGCGATTCCTGCCGCGCGCCCCGCCTCGATGCACTTGAGCATCCAGGCCATGTTGTGGGCAAGTTGCCGCATGGTCCAGAGGCCCTCGGCATCCTGCTCGACCTCTTCGGCGGAGTTGCCGTGTACGTTGTTCCAGTAGCGCGAGCTTACGATCGGCATCTGGGCGATGGTGAAGAACTTGTTGATATCCTCGAATGCGGCCGTTGTTCCGGCACGCCTAGCGCTCAGCACGGCTGCCGCTGGTTTGAAGCGCAGGTTGCTCTGGGTGCCACCCTTGCCGTCTGCATAAAAGAGGCGGTCCATGAAACCAAGGAGCGACGAGGCGGCGTGTGCATAGTGCACCGGCGCTCCAAAGACGAAGCCGTCTGCCTCGGCGAGCTTTGCACGCGCCTGGTTGACGCTATCGTTGAAGACGCAGGTTCCCGTTGACTTGCAGGCTTGGCATGCCACGCACCCACCGACCGGCTTTGCGCCGATCCAGAACAGTTCGGCTTCTATGCCCTCGGTCTCAAGCGAACGGGCAACCTCCTCGAGTGCGCGGTTGGTGCATCCGTTTTTATGCGGGCTGCCGTTGACGAGCAATACTTTCATCCGATTTCCTCCCGATGCAAACGGTACATTCATCGGGCATTGTACCCAGCTCGTAATCTTTTCGGGCGTGGGCGGTGCGCTTTGCAGCGGGGTGCGGGACAATGAGTCAAAATGGACCCGTCCCAAAATGACTCGTGGTGGTCACCGCTTTGGGCGTGCTCTCGCTCGTGTTGCTCGGCATGGGAATCATCAGCTTGTAACCACTGCAATCAACGCAATTGGGCTGCTAGAAAGGATTGAATATGAACATCGCAACCATCGGCGTGGAGGACTGGCTCAACGTTTACGAGAAGAGCGCGACGGTGGATATTGCCCAGTCGACCATCGCGTCGCTCACCATGGACGAGATCTTGCGACTCGACGGCACGGATGGCGCCGGTTTTTACGAGCAGCTTGGCCGGGAAAAGATGAACTACGGCTGGATCGAGGGCTCGCCCGACTTCAAAGCGGAGGTGGCGAAGCTTTACGAAAACGTCGAGCCCGAAAACATCTTGCAGACGAATGGCGCTACCGGCGCGAACCTTCTCGCCCTTATGACGCTCGTGGAACCGGGCGACCACGTGATCGCGGAGTATCCAACCTACCAGCCGCTGTACGAGATTCCTCGCACGCTCGGGGCGGATGTGGAGTACTGGCATATTCAGGAGGAGCTTGGCTGGCAGCCGGATATTGCCGAGCTCGAGCGGCTCGTGAGGCCGAATACCAAGCTCATCTGCATTAACAACGCGTCAAATCCGCTCGGCACCGTGCTCACGCGCGAGACGCTTGAGCGAATTGTCGAGATTGCGCGTTCGGTGGGCGCTTATGTGCTTTCGGACGAGGTGTATCTGCCGCTGGAGGATACGGATTCATTCGTTTCTATGGCCGATCTGTACGACCGCGCCGTGGTGACGAACAGTATTTCCAAGACGTACTCGGTGCCGGCTGCGCGCATTGGCTGGACGGTGTCGAATGCCGAGGTGGCGGACCGGATTCGCACGTACCGCGACTACACGCTCATTTGCGGAGGTGTGTTCAACGACGCTTTGGCGGTCCATGTGCTGCGCAACCGCGAGCGGATTATGGAGCGTAACCGCGCCATCGTGTTCGGCAACCGTGCCATCGCACAGGCGTGGGTGGACGAGGAGCCGCGCGTGCGCTGGGTTGCGCCCAAGGGGGTGTCTACGTCGTACATCCAGTTCGATATCCCGATGGACGACGAGGAGTTCTGCCTGAAGCTCCTGCGCGAGCGCGGCGTGCTGCTGGTGCCGGGTAGCCGGTTCGAGCTGCCCTGCGGCGCGCGTTTGGGCTACTGCGCATCTGAGGAGACGCTTCGTCGTGGCTTGGCGCTGCTTTCGGAGGCGCTGCGTGAATTCGACTGAGTCATTTTGGGACGGGTCCGTTTTGACTCATTCGGCCATTTTGGGACGGGTCCGTTTTGACTCATTCTGTCGCTATCTGAAAACCGCCGTCGGGATCAAACGTCCTGGCGGCGGTTTCTTGTTCGCGTTATGGGGCGGGGGCGTCACGCGTGCGGCGGAAGTTTCTGTGATGAGCCGGGGCAAGCACGGGCGACCAGAACAGCCACGATGAGCCGGGGCCTCCGCGATGAGTCAAAACGGACCCGTCCCAAAATGACTCAAAATGGCCTTACAGCAAGCTGGTGATGTCGCGGATGATTCCCTCGACGGTGACGCCGTTCTGCTCAAGCAGCTTGCGAGGGTCAAAGCGGTCGTGGAAGTGGTTATCGATGCCGTAGCAGCGAACGCGCACGTCACGGTCGCTCAGGCGTCGGGCAATCTTTTCGCCCCATCCGCCGGCGAGGACGCCGTCTTCCAGCGTGACAACAACGCGGTGCCGATCGGGCAGGGAAGAAATAAGCTCCTCGTCAAAATCCGAGGCGAAGCGCGGGTTGACGAGTGTGGCTTGGATCCCATGCTCGGCAAGGGCAGCTACGACCCGTTCGCCAAGCTCGAAGAAATCGCCCAAAGCGAGTACGGCAGCATCCTGGCCATGCTTCACGACACGGTATGTCGGCTTGGAGAAATCAGGCGCATCAGTAAGATCGGCCACAAGGTCGGGGCGCGAAACGGGTTTGGTCCCCGGCACGCGAATCACGACGGGCAGCTCGCGCTGGCCAAGCGACCAGTCGAGCATAAGCAGGTATTCCTCGACGCAGGTTGGGGCGAACACGCGCAGGTTGGGCAAGCTCCCCAGCATGGCGAGGTCAAAATAGTTGAGATGCGTTTCGGCTGAAGCGCCGAAGACCGACGCGCCGATGTCGAGAATGGTAGCCGGCGCACAGTTGAGGCAGAGATCGTGCCAGAGCTCGTCGTAAGAGCGCTGCAGGAATGCGCCATAGACGCCGAACACCGGCGAGGCGCCCGCCGCGGCGAGCGACGTGATGAATGTGACTGCATGCTCTTCGGCGATGCCAACGTCCACGAACTGCTGCCCGGCCTGGGCGCGGCGCTCCTGGGTGAAGCCCATGACATAGGGCATGCCCGCCGTCACACCGACAACGCGCGGGTCGCGCCTCATGGCCTCGAGTAGGTGCGCGCCGGTGATATCGGCATAGGTGCCCTCCGGGACATCGCCCGAGATGAGCGTATGCTTGCGGCCCGATTCGATGTCGAAGGAGCCAACATGGTGCCAAACCTCGGGCGCACGCTCCGCGGGATCATAGCCGGCACCTTTGGTGGTGTGGACATGCAGTACCACGGGATGGTCGATGCCGCGAAGCGCTTCGAGCGCCTCGACCAGGGAGTCGACGTCGTTCCCCTCTTCGAGGTAGCGATAATCGAACCCCATCGCGCGGAAGATATTGTTCGAGGCAGTTCCGCCCGAGGTGCGCAGGCGCGCCAGGCAGCCGTAGATTCCGCCATGGTTTTCGGCGATCGACTGGTCGTTGTCATTAACCACGATAACGATGCCGCTGTTCAAAACGGCGGCGTTGTCGAGCCCCTCGAATGCGAGCCCGCCCGAGAGCGAGCCGTCGCCAATTACGGCGACGACATTGTAGCGCTCGCCGGCAAGGTCGCGCGCCTTGGCTAGGCCGCACGCCAAGCTGATGGAGGTCGAGGTGTGGCCCATCGAGAAGAAGTCGTGCTCTGACTCGTGCGGATTGGAGAACCCGGAGACCTCGCCGTAATGCGCGGGGTCGGTGAACGCCGCAGCGCGCCCGGTAAGTACCTTGTGGGCATAGCTCTGATGCGAAACGTCAAAGATGATCTTGTCGCGCGGCGAATCGAAGACGCGGTGCAGCGCGACGGTGAGCTCAACGACTCCGAGATTGGGAGCGAGGTGGCCGCCAACAGCAGCTGCGTTTTCGAGGATGGCGCGGCGAACTTCGTCGCATAGCTGGGGGAGCGCCGTGGCATCGAGTGCCTTCACGTCCCGTGGTGATGCGATGTGTTCGAGAAGCATGACGCGCGCGCTCCGTACCGTCCGATGCGAAACGCCCCCTCTGGTCGTTTCGAGGACATTTAGTTTCTCACATTCTGCTGAGGGATGTGTGAACGCTCTGCGAACGGCGCGGGCGAAAAATGTGGAGGGCCGACGCTACCTGGGGCAAGTGAGGGTGATGGACAGCGAACGCGGCGCGGCATCGCTCAGGTGTGCAGTGAGCTCCATGCCCATGGCATGGGCAAGGTTGGCCGAGACGGCGAGCCCAAGGCCGCTTCCGGCGGCGTGACGGGCGGAGTCGGCCTGGTAGAAGCGGTCGAAGAGCCGCGCAGTATCGATGCTGGCCGTGCTCGCTACCGGGTTCTCGACCGTGACGGAGGCCTCTCCTCGGTCCGTGAGCTGCACGAGGACCCTCGGCGCATCCGAGCCGTGGCGCACGGCGTTGGTAACGAGATTCTCCAGGATGCGGGCGAGGGCATCAGGATCGGCCAGGACGACGAGCTCTCGCCCCGGGGCCTCGTCGGGCATGCAGAGTTCCGGCTCCCAACCCCGTTTCTCGAATTCAGGGTAATGGCCTACCAGCACGCGTTCGATAAGCGGGCGAAGCGCGACGGGCTGCATGTTGAGCGTAAGGTCGGGGTCGGTGGACTTGGTGTAGGCGAAGAGCTCGTCGAGCAAAGCCGTCGTGCTGTCGATGCGGGAGGTCGCGGCCGCAAGGTGGAGCTGGCGAGTGCGGGCATCGGTCTCGTCATAGGCAAGCTGGAGATACCCTTTGGCGCCGGTGAGCGGCGTGCGAATGTCATGCGAGAGGGCCGAGAGGTCGCGCTGGAACTCATCTTGGTGACGCTGCGCGTCGACTCGCTCCCGTGAGGAGCGATCGAGCTCGGTGTTCACGGCGTCGGCGAGGTCGCGGATGCCAGGTGCGCCCACCGCGGTGGTGGCGCGGGCGTTGCTGCGCGGTTCGCGCGTTTGCAGGAACCGGGCGATGCGTCGGAGCTCGGTGGCATAGGTCGCCATGGTGATGAGGGCACCTAGAGCGATGCCGAGCACGAGCAGGGCGGCGGCGAGCATGGCACTCCTTTCCTACGATGGACGTCTGATACCTCGTTCACGATTGTAGCGTGGCGCCCGGAATGGTTCGCCAACACCCGGTGTCTACGCGTCAGATGAAACGCCAACACCCGGTGTCCACGAACCACCCACGGGGCAAGTGGTTCGCCAACACCCGGTGCCGGCGAACCATCTGGCGAACCATGCTGCGGGCTAGATGTCGCGCTTACGGCCGATGGCGAGGATGAGGGCACTGGCAGCGGCGATCCACAGCACGGGTGCGACGATCGCTTGTGTGAGGCCCGTGCCCGGCAGCGCTGCGCCGAGCGAGCCCCAGCCCGCGGCCATCGACGATGCGCCACCAGCGAAAAGCCAGTTGGTCAAGTTGGAGGGTATCCAGCACACAAGCTCGCTGAGCACATCGGCAACGCCCATGAGTCCGGGCGCATACGCCTGGATGAGGCCGGATGCAAGCGAAAACGTCTCGGGAACGATCGCGCTGCAGAGCATGAACGAGCCGATGTAGCTCATGGGGACGATACGCGTAGCGTAGACGAGGATGAGCGAGAGCACGGCAAGCGCCCAGACGTTCATGCACGATGCGGCCGCCCACGCGATGAAGGCCAGCGGGTCATCCATCGTCTCGAAGCGCATGCCGAATACGGCTCCCAGCGCAAGGGTGATGAGGCTCAGCGAGGCGAACACGATGACCGTTACGACGCCGGCGAACACGATGCGCTCCGCAAAATAGGAGAGGCGCCCGGTGCGGGCAGGCACGAGGCTGCGCACAAAGCCCTCCTTGAAGTCGGCAAGGCAGTGTTCAACCACGAAAAAGCAGACGAACAGCGGTATGAGGCTGCCGAGCATGGAGCCAAGCATAGCGCTCGGGGACGAGAACACCGTGAAGCTGCGAATCATATCGCCGGATGGATCGAACATGAGGAACGAACCGAACAGCAAGGCATATACTGCCAGGCAGACGCCGAGGTACTGCCAGAGGGCTCCGCGCAGGCCGTTGACGCGGGTGATGCGGTAGAGGTCGGCTTTCAGAAGGTTCAACATAGGGGGCTCCTTCCATGGGGAGCACGGCCCAATAGGGGCACGTGCTCTTGTGAGAGGTGGGTTTCGGGGTTGCTTTCAGGTGCGCCGGGGCGCTTGCTGCTGCGCGCGAGCTCGCTGGCAGCAGCGCCTCGGCTCTTTCGGCTGCTGGCTGGCTCGCTAGCGCCGGCGCCCCGAGGAAAGCAGATACGCGATGGCGCCGATGAGGATGGTGTCGAGGATGAGGCCTCCCATGGTCTACCTCCGTGGTTCGATGGTGGGGAGGGTGGCGTTGTCTGCTCCTCCCATGAGTTCCACAAAATACTCTTCGATGTCGCGTTCGAGCACGCTGAGCTCGACGATCGTTTGATTGGCGGCGGAGAGCACGCGAGAAATCTCCTCTGCCCGGGGCGCACCGCTCGCCGACGCGTCGCCCGCTGCGCCGCCAAACGCCGCGGCCGCGTGTCGCGTCCCACCCGCTCCGGCGACCACGATGCCATGGTCCGGCTCAACGCGGAACGTCGCTCCCGCCAGATGCTCCTCGAGGATGGCGAGGCTGCGCGCGGGGTCGGTGGTCTTCACGCGCACCGAGCTCCCGCAGGCGGCATGCAGCTCTTCCTCGGTAAACTCGCGCACCATGCTGCCTTCGCGAATGACGCCGAAGCGCGTTGCCATGCGGTTGAGCTGGTCGAGCACATGGCTTGAGATAACCATGGTCACGCCGCGTTCGTGGTTGAGGCGCATGAGCACGCTGCGCAGCGCGCGGGTTTCTTCTGGATCGATGCCGTTAAACGGCTCGTCGAGGAGTAGCAGGTCGGGCGAGCCCACGAGCGCGAGAGCGAGGCCCAAGCGCTGCTTCATGCCAAGGGAGAACTTCTTCGTCTTGCGCGCGCCGGCGTCTTCAAGTCCAACAAGCGTTAGCAACTCGGTACATTGTTCGCGCGGCCGGACGACGCCTATGGAGAGTGCCTTCATCATGAGGTTCTCGAATGCCGAGAAATTCGGCAGCAGGCCCGGCTGCTCGATGAGCGTTCCGATGCGTGAGAAGGCGCTCGAGAACCCGCCGTCCGTGCGCTGCTCGTCAAAGAGCTTGATGCTGCCGGATGTGGGCGTTACGAGCCCGGCGATCATTTTCATGGTGGTGGATTTGCCTGCTCCGTTCTTTCCCACGAAGCCGTAGATATCGCCCTGACCCACGCGCATGTTGAGGCCATCGACAGCGCGCGTTCCGCCGTACGCCTTGGTGAGGCCGTTGATCTGGATGACGTTCATAGCGGTTCCAATCTCTGGGTTTCCGTTTGTTGGCATTAAGTATGGAGGGCGATTCTTCATGAACCTTGAAGCAACCTTTAAGGAAGTCTAAAGCCTGATTCAAAATGCGCCGGGGCATCGTGCGGGCGCGGACCGCTGCTTCGCACAGGAATGTCTGTTTTTGCACGTTTTGCCCGCGCCGGGCGCGGAGTGGGTTGCCGCGGTCATTTTGGGTCATTTTGGGACGTGTTTCAAACGACTCATTTGGGTCATTTGAAACACGTCCCAAAATGACCGAAATGACCCACGGAGTGTCGGCGGTCCCTCAGCCGACGAGCTTGAAGCCCATGCCCCAGACGGTCTTGATGTAATCGGCGGTGCCCGTTGGCTTGAGTTTCGTCCGGATGTTCGAGACGTGCACGTTCACGGTATTCGCGTCCGCTGCATAGGGCTCTCCCCAAGCGCCCTCGAAGAGCTCCTGCTTGGTGAAGACACGGCTCGGGTGGCGCATGAGCATTTCAACGATGTTGAACTCGATGCGGGTGAGATCTACGGGCGTGCCGGCAGCGGTGAAGGTTCGCGCCTCGTGGTCGAGCTCCCATTCACGGAAGCGCAGCGTCGATTTGGCGCCGCTTGCTGCCACGATATGGCCGCGGTGGCGAAGCTGCACCTCGACGCGTGCTGCAAGCTCGTCGAGATCGAAGGGCTTGGTGAGGTAGTCGTCTGCGCCAAGGCGCAACAGGTCGATCTTGTCCGCCGCGGTGGTGCGGGCCGAGATCACGATAACGGGCACGTCCGCGCCGTTCTCGCGGATGGCCGCCACGAGCTCCTCGCCGGTTACACCCGGCAACATGAGGTCGCTGATGATGAGGTCGAAGGGGAAATCTTCGGTCTTGTCTGCGGCGTGCGAGTCCGGACGTGGGGTGTGCGCATGTGTGCTCGCGGCGTGCGCCTCCAACCCCCGCTCGAGGAGCAGCTTCGCCTCACTGCCCGAGAACGCCTGCGTGCACAGGTAGCCGTCGCGCTCAAGGCGTGTGGCGACGATCTGGTTGATGTCGGCGTCGTCCTCGATGATCAGCACGCGCGTAGCCACGGTGCGCCTCCCTTCTCGCATGACCGCATCAAGTATAACTACCCGGCGAACGAGGTTTCCCCGGCGTCCTGTAGCCCGCCGTTCGCCGCGTTACTCGAAGGTGCCTATGAGCACCTCGGCCTCGACGGTCACGTGCGTGAGCCCGCTCCAGTCGATGCGCTCCGTGTCGACGTTGAAGAGCAGGGGCGTCATATGGATGAGCGCGTCGAGCGCGTCGGGATTGATGGGATGCGCGCTCGAGACCGTGTAATGGTTCCGGAGCGTGCAACAGCTGGAGAAATGATCGAGTACGCGCTGGTTGGAGTACGAGCTGTGGACGAGCTGCCCCGCGGCGCGCTCACGGAGCTCGTGGAGGTGCCGGGCGGTGGGGACGACTTTGATCACGATGCCTCCAGGCGCGAGCACGCGGCGGAGCTCATCATAATTGGCGGGCGAGAACACATCGAGCGCGCAATCGATGCTGCCGTCGAGGATGGGGATCGCGGCGAGGTCGGCGACGAGCCAGGCGATGCCATCATCGGCATCGAGGCCGGCGGCAAGCTGCACCGAATCCTTCGAGATGTCAAAGGCGCAGACCTCGGCTCCGGTTCGCGCGCGCACCGTACGGGCGAAGTAGCCCTCGCCGCATCCGGCATCGAGTACACGGGGCACGCGACGTGCCGTTTCTCCCAAGGAGGCTACCTCACGGCACAGGGCCTCGGCGATCGGCTCGTAGAGGCCGTTTTCGAACACCGTGCGCCGCAGGTGAAACGACTCGCGGCCATACCGAGCGGGCTTCTTGCTCCCGCGCAGCAGGTTCACATATCCCTGGCGGGCAAGGTCGAAGCGATGACCCGCCTCACAGGCAAGCGAGGTGCCGTGGAGCTCGAGCGGCAGGCGGCATACCGGGCAGGCGAGAAGTGTGTTGCACCGCAGGAATCGTGCGCGCTTCCGTTCGTCCATGTGATGCCTTCCGGTCGATGGTGTTCGATGCTTCGTGCCTGTCAGCGATTATAGTGCAGGGCGCGTATTCGCCTCATGGTAGCGGGACCAACGGGAAGCCCCGCGCGGCGGAGCCCGACGAAGCGCTGCAGCTCACCGAAGCCCGGAGCACGACGAATCCCTGCAGCTTGCCGAATCCCCTAGCGCGTCGCTATCCCCATCGTTCGCGGATGCTCTGCAAGAAGACGCTCGCGGCGGGGGAGAAGCTTTGGTAGCGCTTCCATCCGATGGAAACGTCGGCGTCGAGCGGAGGGTCGAGCGGGCGGAACGCGAGCTCGCTCGTGGGGGAGGTAGCGGCGATGCCCTCGAGGCCGAGCACGTATCCAACGCCTCTGCGCGCGAGAAGGGCAGCGTTGTACAGCAGGTTGTACGTCGCCACGACATCGAGATCTTCCAGGTCGCGTTTGAACCAGCGGCTCATTTCGTTTCCGGCTTGCTGGGATAGGATGATGGGCTTCCCTATGAGGTCTTCGGGCGCGATTCGCTCGCGCGCCGCTAGCGGATCATCTTGGCGCATGAGCACGCCCCAGGCGTTTTGCGCAGGTAGCGGGAGCGATTCGAAGCGTCCCAGGTCCGTCGGGCCCAGGAAGAGACCGAAGTCGATGCGCCCGGTCTCGAGGCGCTCGCTCACGTCCACGGCGTTGCCGCTGTACAGGCTGAATGTCATGAGCGGATAGGCGCTTTGCAGCTCGGCAATGATATCGGTGATGAGCGACATGGCCGGGGTCTCTCCGCCGCCGATGCGCACCTCGCCGGCAAGCGTGTTGGGCGATGTGCGAAAATCCCGCTCCGTGCGGTCGACGAGGTCGACGATCTCCTCCGCACGGCTCCTCAAGCGCATGCCCTCTTCGGTGAGCTCGATCCGTCGCTTGCCCCGTTCGAACAGCGTGCATCCGAGCTCGTGCTCGAGTTCCTGCATCTGGCGTGAGAGCGTGGGCTGTGAAAGGTGGAGCACGTTGGCCGCTCCGGAGATGGTCCCCTCGCGGGCAATCATGAGAAAGTAGCTCAGGGCGCGAAGTTCCACTGGTTGGCCTCCGTTCAAGAGGTGGTGCCGACGCTCGATGTGCGCTTGCACGCGTTTGCCGATAGCGCCCGACGTGCGCTTGTATGCACCTGACTGCGATGTGCCCTGCATGCACCTGTCCGCGATGCGCGCCCGCATGCGCTTGGTCGATAGTATCATACGTTTACCGAATAATAGCCAATGCAATATAAGTATTTTACATGTTATGTCCTGCGCCCTAGGATGACCCCTGAAAGGAGAGGGTGAAATGGGCGAGTTGTCAGATGATCTGGGCCGCTGCCTTGAGACTGCGCAGTGCGATGCCGCGCTGGCGGCGCGCGCGGCGTGCGCGTGCGAGGAAGGGCGCCTCCGCGAAGCGAAGCGCGTGCTCCTAAACCAACGCCAGCAGTTGCTCGACGACGTGCACAACAAACAGCGAAGCATCGACGAGATCGATCACGTGCTGCACCGCATGGGCCGCGTTGATGCACCGCCGGTGGCGCGGCCAGCAGCGCAGCCGACCGCGCCGCAGGGCGCCCGAGGCGGCGAAGGGGCGGACCATGTCTGATCGCGTGCTGGGCATCTTGGCCGATTCCTTCGTGCAGATTCTCATTCCAGGGCTCACGGCAACCATTCCGTTGGCGCTCATCTCGTTCGTATTGGCGCTTGGAATCGCCGTCGTTGTGGCGCTCGTGCAGTATGCGCGCATTCCCGTGTTGCGCCAGCTCGCACGTCTCTACATCTGGATCATTCGCGGCACGCCGCTCCTCATCCAGCTCTACGTGGTGTTTTACGGTCTGCCTGATCTTGGCATCACGCTCGATCCGTGGCCCTCGGCCATCATCGTGTTTTCCATCAACACGGGCGCGTATTCCGCCGAAACCATTCGCGGCGCGCTCGAGAGCGTGCCAGCGGGTCAGCTTGAGGCGGGGTACTGCGTGGGAATGACCTACCTGCAGGTTATGCGGCGCATCGTGCTGCCGCAGGCACTTCGCACGGCGTTCCCGCCGCTTTCCAACGAGCTCATCTCGCTTGTGAAAGATACCTCGCTTGCTGCGAACATCACGGTACTCGAAATGCTCATGGCCACGCAGCGCATCGTTTCGCGCACGTACGAGGCATTGCCGCTGTATCTAGAAGTCGGTGTTATCTACCTGATCTTCTCCACGGCGCTCACGTGGCTGCAGGGTTGGGGTGAGCGCGCGCTCGCGAGGCGCGGCATGGAGAGGGGGTGGGACCATGGCTGAGGTTTCTACGACAACGCCCATTCTGCAGCTCGCGGGGGTGCGCAAGGCGTTTGGCGATGCGGAGGTGCTTCACGGCATCGACCTGGCGGTTGAGCGCGGCGAGGTCGTGGCCGTCCTCGGGCCCTCGGGTTCAGGCAAGACGACCCTGTTGCGTTGCGCAAACCTGCTCGAGCACGCCGATGCGGGCGAGCTTGCGCTCGATGGGGCCCACTTCGATTTGGCTCGTGTTGCCGCGAAGGAGGCTGCCGAGATTCGGCGTAACACGGCGTTCGTCTTCCAGTCATACAACCTCTTTCGCAACCGAACGGTACTCGGCAATGTGACCGAGGGGCTCGTGGTGGCGCACCGCATGCCTAAGGACGAGGCGCGTGAGATCGCCGTGAGGTGCTTGGAACGCGTGGGCATGGCAGACCGGCTCGATGCCTACCCGGTGCAGCTGTCCGGCGGTCAGCAGCAGCGCGTTGCCATCGCGCGTGCCATGGCGACGAGCCCGAAAGTCGTCTACTTCGACGAGCCAACTTCGGCGCTCGATCCAGAGCTGACGGTCGAGGTGCTCGGCGTCATGCGCGACCTCGCCCAAGACGGCATGACCATGGTGGTCGTGACGCACGAGATGGGCTTCGCGCGGAATGTTGCGGACCGCGCGGTGTTTATGGAGCATGGCGTGGTTCAGGCCGAGGCGCCCGCGCGGGAGTTCTTCGACCACCCAGCCAACGAACGCGTCCGCGCGTTTTTAGACACCGTACGTGGTTCGCAGACACTCGGTGAATCGTAGACACCCGGTGTCTGCGAACCATGAATCGCAGACACCGGGTGTCTACGAACCACTGGGATTTAGAAGGAAAGGACACACTATGTTCAGCACGATGAATGAACAGGCCCTGAGCCGCCGAGAAGCTATTGTGGGTGCAGGTGCCCTTGCGGCGCTCGCTGGCCTTGCGGGCTGCAGCGGCGACGGTGGTGGTGCAGGCTCGATGGGCGTCGGCGACTCCGGCTCTGCGGCCGCTTCGGACGACCTGCTCGCACAGATACAAGAGCGCGGGAGTATGACGTTTGCCACCGAGGGCACATGGAGCCCCTGGACGTTCCACAACGAGGCGGGGGAGCTCACCGGCTTTGACATCGAGGTCGCGCGCGCCATCGCTGCAGAGCTGGGCGTCGATGCCGAGTTCGCAGAAGGCGAATGGGATGGCCTGCTTGCGGGTCTCGATTCGGGGCGCTACGACACCATGGCGAACGGTGTTTCGGTGACCCCGGAGCGCGAGGAGAAGTACGCGTTCACCGACCCGTACGCATACATTCGGATCGTGGTCATCACCACGGAAGACTCCGATATCGCGAGTATGCACGACCTCAGCGGCAAGACGACGGCGAACACGCTGGGATCGAGCTACGCAACGCTCGCCGAGAGCTATGGCGCCACCAATACCGGCGTTGACGATTTCAACCAGACCATTGAACTGCTCGAGGCAGGGCGCATCGACGCCACGCTGAACGACGAGGTCGTGTTCTACAACTACATGGAGCAGCATCCCGAGGCCGGTCTCAAAATTGCTGCCGAGAACAGCGAACCCACCCATGTGGCATTCCCGCTGCGCCGCGAGGCGGCTACGGAATCCCTGCTCAGCGCCATGAACGACGCAATCGCCTCGCTGCGCGAGAGCGGCACGCTCGCCGAGCTTTCCAATGAGTTCTTCGGCATGGATATTAGCCAGGCGTAATCCGATGGAGCGCCGAGGAATCCTCGGGGTGGCCGCTTGCGCTTGAGTGGGCTCCAGGGTAGACAATCGTGGTGCGAATGCAACGGCAGGGTTCAGGCGCTGCGGCGGTCTGGCAATTGCGTGATGGCGTGGCGTGAGAGCGCCGCGTTGAGCCACGTGGATGCAGCGGGCGCTGAGGCGGGTGCGGCCGTCGGCAGGCGCTGCGGCAGGCGCGCGAGGCCGTCGGCAGGCGCTGAGGCAGGCGAGGACGTCGGCGGCCGCTTGCAGGCGCTGCGGCAGGCGCGGCCGCTTGCAGGCGCTGGCACTGCAACAGGCACAAGCGCGCGGCGGGTACCGTCGTGCATCGGGTTATACGTTCGGTGATGGAGGAAACCATGGAATATCGCACCTTGCCACACGGCGGCGACAAGATTAGCGTGATCGGTCTGGGATCGGCGGGCATCCATAATGCCAGCGCAGCCGAGGTCGAGCGCACCTATGAGATAGCCATCGATGCGGGGGTCAATCATTTCGACTTCATACCGAGCGAATCGGCGCCCCTTGAAGCGATGGGCCGCGCGCTCGGCCGTCATCGCGACCGGGTGCACATCCAGGTGCACATCGGCGCGCTGTACGAAAGCGGAGCGTATGGGTGGACGACCAAGGCGGCTCCCGCTATTGCGGAGTTCGAGCAGCGCCTGGCAGCCATCGGCACCGATTATGCGGACTTCGGCTTCATCCATTGCATCGACGAGGACGCCGACCTCGACCATGTGATGAACGGCGGCATCTGGGATTATGCTCAAGCGCGCAAGGCTGATGGTACCATTCGCCACCTGGCGTTTTCCACGCACAGCCCGCATATCGCGCGCGAGCTGCTCGCAACGGGATCCTTCGACCTCGCTATGTTCAGCTTGAATCCCATGTACGACTATACCGACGAGTCCGAATATGGTCAGGGCGAGGCCGCCGACCGCGCGCTGCTATACCGCGAGTTCGAGCGCGCGGGCGTGGGCGTTGCGGTGATGAAGCCGTTTGCGGGCGGCCAGCTGCTCGATGCCGAGCAGTCGCCGTTCGGGCAGGCGCTCACGCGCTCCCAATGCATTCAGTACGCACTCGATAAACCGGGTGTCCTCACGGTGCTGCCGGGTGTGCACGGCGTGTCCGACCTGCGCGATCTGCTCTCCTTCTTCGAGGCGTCACCCGAGGAGCGCGACTATTCCGTCCTCGCGTCCATGGCCCCGCAAACGCGCGAGGCGCGGTGCGTGTATTGCAACCATTGCCAGCCCTGTCCGGCCGGCATCCAGATCGGTTTGGTCAACAAGTATTACGACTTGGCGTGTGTGGGGGATGAGCTGGCGGCCGAGCACTATCGCAATTTGGAGCATCATGCAGGGGAGTGCATCGGTTGCGGTCACTGCGATCGCCGGTGCCCCTTTGGCGTCGCTCAAAGCGAGCGCATGGCTCAGATTGCGGCATACTTCGGAGCCTAGGGAAACGATGATTTCATCTTCGGGGCGATCGGGGTTGCAACTATTGGGCACTTCGGGGCGGAGGGTCTGGGTAGCCGCGCCGCGATCGAGAGGCCGCCGGCCCCCTGAGTTGCGCCTTTCCCTCCGCCCCGCTCGCCCGTACCCGTCCGCCGCACGAGGAAGTGCCCAAAAGTTG
>NZ_CEWCAA010000017.1:0-36233 GCF_982429025.1 Enorma sp. | reverse complement strand
CCACAGCTCCGCCCCTTCAGCTTGGAGACGTCCACCATGCTCGTCGAGAAGGATACGGAAAACCCTCACGTTGCTCGCATCGGCCATCGTGAGCTCAAACTCAATGCGTTGCTCATCGATCTGGCGTCGCAGCTCGTCCATCTCCGCATGCAGCGACTCAGCCGTCTCAGCAGTCTTGGCTGCCTCCGCGATCGATCCCTCTAGCTCGGCAATCTTAGCGTCATGCTCGGCGAGAAAGGCCTCGTAGTCCATACCCGTTCTCGCAGTAGCCGCACCGTCGCTGTCCTTGTCGACCGTCGGCGGCTCCTGCGCCGTCACACCTCCCGTGCGCTCCTGTTCCTGTGAACCAGCCTCATCGCCGGCCATGCCGATCGACCT
The DNA here is from genome assembly GCF_982429025.1 of Enorma sp. Lineage (NCBI taxonomy): Bacteria > Bacillati > Actinomycetota > Coriobacteriia > Coriobacteriales > Coriobacteriaceae > Enorma > Enorma sp. The sequence continues at coordinate 35,855 of NZ_CEWCAA010000017.1, read as the reverse complement.
TTCTGCGACATGCCAACACAGTAAAATCGGCAACTACGAAACAGTGCCAGAGTGTGTGTTCGTCACAATGAGAGGCGATCATGACGCTGCGACCCCACCAGGATAGTCGGGTGTACCGATGGATAATTCATCTCTATGTCAAGAACCCCATCGCGCAACTTCTTCATACGCGATAGAATTGCGGAGAATGTATGAAGGGAGAGGAGGTGCGCCATGGCAACCGGTGATCAGATTAAAGCCCTCATCAAGGCACATTACGATCAGGACAACGATCGCTTCAAGACAGCCGCGCTGCGCATAGCCGCCTCAGAGACCCGCTCGGGACACACTACCCTAGGCCGAGAGATCACCGCGATGGTAGATGCCTCCTCCCGCACCAAGGGCAACATAATTAACTTGGCGAACAAGGACAACCTGTTTTTAGTCTCGTTTCCCGAGACGCGTCTAAGCGACCTAATCGTTTCTCCCGAGATCACCGAGAAGATCAATCGCGTCCTCACTGAGTACCGTCAGAGGAAGAAGCTCGCGTCCTTCGGCCTCAGCTGCCGCCGCAGGCTCCTGCTCGAGGGTGAGCCGGGCACCGGAAAGACGATGACCGCCTCGGTTATCGCGGCGGAGCTCGTCCTGCCACTCTTCATCGTGCAGACCGACAAGCTCATAACGAAGTACCTTGGTGAGACGAGCACGAGGCTGCGCCAGATTTTCGAGACGATTGCCAAAAACAGAGCCGTCTACCTATTTGACGAGTTCGATGCCATCGGTGCGGACCGTAGCAGGGACAACGAGGTCGGTGAGATGCGCCGCATCCTCAACTCGTTCCTGCAGTTCATTGAGGCGGACGCCTCCGAAAGCATCATCGTCGCAGCAACGAACAATCGGCAAATGCTCGACCAAGCGCTCTTCCGGCGCTTTGACGATGTCTTGCATTACGAGCTTCCCACCGTGAATGAGGTCCAGCGTCTCGTTGCCAACCGAACGGGTGCCTACGACCCGGAGTTCTCCATTGGCGAAGGCACCGCCGCCGAGCTGTCCCAGCTCTGCCAGGCAGACATTACGCGCCTGTGCGAGGACGCGGTGAAGGAATCCCTGCTAACCGGCTCTTCGCTGAGCGACGAGATCTTCCAGCGCCTCTGCGCTGACAGATTGTCCGTCTACTTCAGCGAAAAGAGGGCCGGCTAAAGCATGCAGCGACCGAACTTCATTCTCACGAACACCCGTACAACCACCCGGTACAAATCTCCCCAGCGGGGCGGCAGAAGCGGCTCGGACGCATACCCAAGAGATCGCGTACGTCATGCAGCCAAGTTGCTCGACCACCTTTCCTCCGCTTATCAGGCCGAGCGCGTATTGCGCAAGGAGGGAGCAGTTACAAGGTCGGGTACATATCTGGATTTCCGGGGACCGTCAGATGGCGAACTGGCAGCGCTCAGCCTGGAGGATCAGAGGCAAGACGTGCGCCTTCTCAATGTTAGACAAGAGGGCAACTCTTTCGCGGCAACGGTCTACGTCCCGGCAAAGAAGAGCGACTTCTACGGCAAGAAAATCAGGAGCTATGCAGATAGCTCAAAGGATAGAGAGGACACCGGTTCCCCCTCGAACAACAAGCTGATTACGAGCGTAGAAGACATTCGCCTTGCCGACAGGGCGGCTTCATTCTGGACGGGCAACCCGGAAAGCATGCCTGGCGAAACGAAGCAATGGACCGAAGTCTGGCTTCGATACGACAAGGAGAAGCCCAGCGCCACCGTCAATCAGTTTATGAACTTGCTGGATAGGCTTTCAATCAAGTACCGTACCGAGCAAGTTATATTCCCCTCGCGCATTGTTCTGCTTGCTTGGGTAAATTCTTCTGACCTTGAAACGATAATTCGAAGCTCGGATTCTGTGGCGGAGTTCTGCGAAGCCTTGGAAGCAACCGGATATCTTGAACGTGCGGATGCTAAGGAGCAGGGGCTCTGGGTCCGAAACATTCAATCAAGAACAAGCATTCATTTCGGCAAGTCGATAGTGTGCATACTTGATTCGGGGGTTAATAGTGGGCACCCTCTGCTGGAGGCTGCATTTGAGGGGAATACGGTCGATTCCGTAGACCCATCTTGGGGGCTCGCCGACAACAAGGGTCATGGCACAGGTGTTGCGGGCATCGCATTGTATGGGGACTTAAGCAGTAAGGTAGTCTCAACTGAACCGATAGCCATCACTCATAGGCTGGAATCGGTGAAGATCTACGAATCCCAGCGCCCAAACGACCCCGAACTGTATGCGGCAATCGCCCAGCAGGGCTTCGATATTGCCACAAGCAGAAGCTACGAAGAGAATCGCATCTTCTGCTCGGCGGTCACCGCGAACGAAGCTGACGCCTCGAACGGCAAGCCAACATCATGGTCTGCAGCGGTAGATGCCGCCATTTCACATCCAGACAATCCTGATGAGGAGCACGAACTATTCTTGGTCTCGGCAGGAAACGTGAACCCCTCGCTTTTAACCGATGCGGGCTATCCGTACGCCAATATGATTTCACCCGTACGCACTCCTGGGCAGGCGTGGAATGCACTGACCGTCGGTGCATACAGTGAAAATGCGTTCATCACTGATATCTCGATGCAGTCCCAAAGGTACGAACCAGTTGCTGAGCACGGTGGTCTCTCTCCGTTCAGCTCCACCTCAATGCAATGGGACCGCCCATCTTTGGTAAAGCCGGAGATTATGCTTGATGGAGGAAACGCCGCCAAAGATGATAGTGGTCACATATGGAGCATAGAGGATCTTTCTCCGCTATCCACAGGAGCAGACGTAGCCGGACATCCGCTGCAATACTTCAATGCCACGAGCGCTGCAGTCGCGAAAGCGGCTTGGATGGCAGCCGAAATAGAGAACGCGTACCCTGCCCTCTGGCCGGAAACTATCCGCGCCCTCCTCGTACACTCTGCTCGATGGTCCGAAGCGATGATCAACATGTTTTGCCCGACCGGCTCAGAACGAGACAGGCAATCCACGGGGCGCCGTGAACTGCTCCACACTTGCGGATATGGCATACCCCAGCTCGACAGGGCAATTGAATGCACTAACAACAGCGTGAATCTCATCATTCAGGATGAAATGACTCCGTATGAGTGCGTTGTAAACAACGGACGCAAGAAATATTGCATGAAAGATATGCATCTTCATCACCTTCCCTGGCCCAGCGATCTTTTGCGCGAACTCGGTGACACGAAAGCACGCTTGAGGGTCACGCTTTCGTATTACATTGAGCCAAGTCCTGGCATGCGCGGGTGGAAGGACAGATATCGTTACGCCTCTCACGGGTTAAGGTTTGATGTCAATAACCCTGGAGAAACCGTCGACGATTTTGCTCGCAGGGTTAACGTCAACATGCGAGGCGAAGATGAGGGAATGAGTGTGAGCGGGTCGAAAGGCTGGTTCCTTGGGCAGAACAACAGAAGAATCGGCTCAATCTTTTCCGACTTCAAGGACGGGACTGCACTCGACTTCAGTGACATTGAAAACGTTGCTGTGTTCCCCGTCATAGGCTGGTGGCGTGAACGTCATTCAGAGAATCGCTTTGATTCCAAAGCGCGCTACTCGCTGGTTGTCAGTATTGAAACACCGAGCGTAGATGTCGACCTATATAGTGCCATAGCGCAAAAGATTGATACTGCAGCTCCTATTGCAATCAACATACCGGCAGGCACACATTAGGTGATGCTGTACACAGTCTATTAAAAACGCCTCATAAAGGAAGCGACTCCCATGCAACCCCACCGCGTAGCCATGGCCGACCTCGAAGACCGCCCCGAGTGCGTCCACCGCGCCTACCTCGACCCCAACGAAGAGTGGAACGGCTGGGCGCGCCCATATTTCGAGCGCGCCGAGGTCGAGCGCATGGCTGCATGGCTGCCCGAGTTCGACGATTCGCTTGTCTACGACGAGAAGCCAGACGCCTTCCGCACCACCTACGATCCCGACCTCGCCGAAACCTTCCCCGGCACGGACATCGACGGACGGCACCTGTACCCCATAGGAGCCGGCTCATGGACGTGGGTCATAGTTGACGAGAGCGGCGAGGAAACCACCGCAGACGCATCGGCAGACGCGGTCACCAAAGCCGACGAGCACGCCCTCGCCTAGCCAACCACCTCAGCAAGGCGCGCGGCGTCCAACTCCCGTCCGCCCACATAGGCGTCGAACACCGCCTCTGCCGGCAGCGCGTACAGCTCCACCTCGTTCGAGAACGGCGGCTCCTCGGCAGCGATCACGCCGGGAAAGCGCGCGCGCCCCAGATGCTCAACGGCGTCACCGCACGACGGCACGAGAAACGCGTTCACCACCCTGGAGAACCCGTGCGCGAGCACAAAGTCGCGGTACGCGGCCTGATACAGGAACTGCTTGGTCACCGACTCCACGCCCGGCACGCCGCCAACACGCTCGCCCAGCAGCGGCGTGTAGTACTTGGCGTCGAGGATGGCGAACGTCCCGCCCCCGGCGGCGGCGCGCCCGCCGGCACCTCGCACCGTCACGATGTCCGGGATCAGCGTCGCAACCTCGCCGCACGCCCGCTCCTCGCCGGCGCCTAATGCAGCCCACTCCGGTCTCGGGATGACATCGATAAGCCGCTTTTCCGCCATCCCCGCGAACGGCGGAGTCAGCTCAATCCCCAGCTCCCCCAGTCGAACGGCCAGCACGTCACCGAACGCGACCTTGCACGCCGTCTCCCACACGTGATGGAAGCTTGACGTCCCCAGGCACAGAGGCGCGTCCGACGTCGCAGACATGCCCCCGTCGCGCACATAGCGCACGAGGAGGTCGATTACGTCCTGCTTCCACGTGACGAACTGCACCGCCCGCTCGCGCTCCAGCCGGTACGCCACGAAGTCGGCGTCCCCAAAGTCCGCCACGGAGGAATCGCTCAGCCACACCTCGTCGAGCGCCAGCAGCTGAGCCAGCCCGCTCTCCTGCATGAAGCGCGAGCACTCCGTAAGCACCGCGCGGTGCAGTCGCGTTACGAAGTCAGAGGCGTCGGCGTCAGTCTCCACGGTCTTGTAGTCAAAGTAGATGGGACGCCCATCCCGCACGAAGGGAAGGTTCGCCGCGATGGTGCGCTCCCAGCTGATGTTGCCCGACCCGTTGTCCGCAATGGTGCGCATGTAGTTAGAGTAGACGCCATACTCGTCATACATCTCGAGCAGCGAGAGCATGAGCGCCAGGCGGTCGTTCGCCCCCATGCCCTCCTCAGTCGCGGCGGCAATGCTGGCGTAGCTTCCACCGCTCTTGCGAAGCATCCTGAACACCTGACTCATAGCTGCGCACGTGGCGTCATCGGGGCGCTTCGGGTCAATCTCGGGCAGATACTTCGGGTACACGACAATGCAGACGCTCTCCACTAGGGCAAGGCCCACGTAGACGAACTGATAGGTCCCGCGCGGCGCGCTCTCTCCAAGCGGATCGTACTCTTTCGGCTCGTCACCCGTCCTCAACCGAAGCACGCCGTGCGCGCACAGAAGGGCGATGTAGCGGTCAGCGTCATCCAGCCCGATGCCGAGCATCCGCGCGAGACTCACTGGCGAGTGGAACGAACGCTCGCGAATGTAGACCGTACGCATGGCGCTACTCCGCACCGTCGGCAACCGGCTCCTCCGCAGCGCCCGCAACCTCGCCAGACTCAAGCAACTCAGCATCGCTCACATTGGCCGGCGAGAAGGACGGCAACTCGCGCATACCCCTGAACGCAAGCTCTCCAAAACTCTCGAAGTCCTCGCAAACATCCGAGTACGTCGCACGGCCTTCGTGAGAGAACACCTTCGAAGCCTTGGTTTTGGCGGCATCCTCGAAGAGGTAGAGCAGCACCTTGTCCTTGAAAACCTGAGTGAAGCCGTCGGGATCAGCGAGCCTCGCGGGCGAGATGAAGAACGGCCCGAGCAGCTTGTCCTCGTTCACGCCCGCATTGAGCAGCACCAGGTTGATGCCACGCCTCAAAGCGTCCCAGCTCACCATGCGCGCGGGCGTCCCGACCGGCACGGCGTAGCCGGCGATCTTGTCCGAGCCCTTGTCTATGCCAATGTAGCGGAAGTCCCAGCGACGCTTGAAAGCGGTGTCCATCGGGAAGACGCCCTGATCCGCGCTGTTCATGGTTGCCCAGATGAACATGTTGGGCGGCAGCGACAGCCGCTCCGCCTCGTCCCTGAGACGCAGCTGCTCGGAGAGTAACCGCTCCGGGTCTTGGATATACGCAGTCGTGGCGTACTCCGGTAGGAACACGCGCAGGTACTCGCGCATCTCGCGCGGCGCAGCAATCTCGTACTCGCTGCGACCGTCGGAGTCGCGGTCAAGCAGCTGGAACACGTCACCGAACGCGGCCGCCGGGTTCGCGCGATTGATCTCCTCAACGACAAGCAAGTAGTTCGTGCCGGGGTTCTGCACCGCAGCGATGTATGTCTCCAGGAACGGCCCAGGAACGAAACCGTAGCTGATCTCGCTCTGGGTGCTCTCGGTTCCATCTTCATCGGTCACCGTGCGCATCGTCGTGACCGGCTTGTAGCAGCCCACGAACTGAGCGTAGGTGTAGTCGGGGTGGAAGGTGACGCGCCTGACGTTCCTCTTGTCGAAATACTTCTCCGCCTGCCGTGCGAGCCGGTACGACTTGCCCGTGCCAGGAGCCCCGAAGAAGATGAGGTTGCGAGGCTCGGGGACACTTGCGCTCAAAACAGGCTCGACATGGGAGATGCCTCGCTCTTCTGGCCTAGCATCAACTAGCCTCTGCAACGCAGCGAGCGGGTCATCTCCAGCCTGATACTGAACGTCCTGAGAGGACTCAAGGTAGTCAACGATTACCCTACGCATAGCGCTGGCAACATTGTGCTCGAAGCGAGCGCGCCCCTCAAATACGTCTGAATAGTATTTCAGCGCTGCCGGCACACCTCCGGCAGCAATATCCATTCCCTTGCGACATATGGCAAGAATCGCGGCAAGGCGCTCGTCGAAATCGAACGCCATCGCCGCAGAGAACTGACCGGGGTTATCTTTATTTGCAGTGGCGAACACAAATCGCGTAGGCCTGAGAACAAACGTGTCGGAGCTGGAATCGGCCACCGTAACGCTGATTGCGTCAATCCAGTACGCCTTGTCAGAAAGGCCTTTTTCATCCAGTTCAGACGCCTTGCCAACCTGGCTTACATCGGGCAGGAGAAACAGGACGGCAAATAGATTTCCGATATTCGGCCTTACTCCAGAACTATCCTGAACATTGATTCTGACCTTTCCGCCAACCTCTCGAACGGGATAACGCTCATCGATGCAAATCGTTCGACTGGTCCCTCGTATCAGCACCTCAAAGCTGATGGAGTGGTCCACGATATCGCGAGCCCGCACCCGTGAGCCGTCCGCAGCGAATCCTACGCCCGCAAGCTCGAATTGCCCGGCCCCACTCGTCGTCCTTCCGCGAACGCTGAGAGCACTTTGATCAAGCGCATCATCGTCTATCGGATAGCTGAGGTTCCACATTTCTCGGAAGGACATCGCACTCACCACTCTTAACTACTCGCGTAATCCCTTATGCATCCAGCAACGTACTCTGCAAGTTTAACCGGGACAGCATTGCCTATTGCCTGCTCGATGTCAGTCTTAGACCCAGTGAAGACAAAAGACTCCGGAAACGTCTGCAGATAGCTTCGCTCCTTGTACGTCAGAGCCCTTACGCCATCGGAAATATCCGCCTTGTCGGCAGGATGTCTCTTGTACGAAGGCGGGATGGGCCTGTTTGTACCACGGACAGTAACTGCCGGCTCATCTATCGAGAATACTCCACGGCGATTGAAGTTACGTGGATGAAGATAGTAGTACTGGGTTCCCAGGCTATCACCAAGGTAATCCCTCACCGTCATCTGCTTTTTTGCAAGCCGCGAATCGAGAAGCTCTCCGAGGAAGTCATCCTGATCGCCAAGGTGTCCGATAAGGAAAAAGCGCCTACGGATCTGCGGGACACCACAGAGACTCGCATTCAAGACGCGCTTAGTCAGCCCGTACCCTGCATCTTTGAATATGGCGAGCGCCTCGGGTAGAACATCCATGCGCTCGATGTTGTAAACGTTCTCCATCACGAACCACTCGGGCTTGATCTCGGCGATTATTTTCGCGTATCGAACAGTAAGATTAGCCCGCTCGCCCCTGTTTCGTGCACCTGCTATAGAGAAATCCTGGCAGGGCGGACCACCGATGATGATATCCGGCTTGTACCCAGCGATATTATCGAGCGTTTCATCCTTGTAGAGATCCGCCTCGAATATAGGGTGATCAAAGTTCTCCCGATAGATGTTGACGGCAGCTTCCCATCGGTCGTAGGCAGCGACGATATCAAAGCCGGCGTTTTGGAACCCCAGGGAGAGCCCGCCGCATCCAGCAAACAAATCAACGCATCTCATGCGGGGCACCTCCCAGGTATTTGATAATCGCGCGCGCGACATACTCAGCCATCTTTACGGGCACGGCGTTGCCGACCATCTGATTGACGTCGGTCTTCGAGCCAAAGAATTCGAAGCTTTCGGGGAACGTTTGAAGAAGGCTTCGTTCTTTTGGAGTCAGACAGCGCGCCTCGCTCAATGGCGCAGCGTCATTCGGATGCAGCTTGTAGTTGGGAGGAATCGGCCTATCGACACCCCGAACGGTCATAGCGGGCTCATCTATGCTGAAGATTGCCCGACGATCGTAGCTGCGAGGAATACGGAAGTAATATTCGGTTCCCAGGCTGTCACCAAGGTAGTCGCGAATTGTCATCTGGCGGCCAGAAAGCCCCTCGTCGAGAGCCGCACCCAGAAAGTCATCCTCAGCCCCAAGGCACCCAACCAGGATGAACCGCTTTCTTGCCTGCGGAACGCCGCAGCGGCTTGCATCAAGTACGCGCCCAGTGAGGCCATAGCCGCACTCTTTCAGAATGCCGCGAATCTGATTCATCGCCTTGCTCATGCGTACGCGAGGAACGTTCTCCATAACGATGATGCGAGGCAGACACTGTGCAATAATCTCGCCATACCTGACCGTTAGGACAGCCCTGCCCCCATCCTCGGAACGCTTTCCGGCCTGCGAGAAATCCTGGCAAGGTGGTCCACCGATAATGGCATCCGGTTCTAGGGAGGCAATTTCCCTCACAACCGACTCCTCGCTCAGGTCTCTCTGATAAACGGGATGAGAGAAGTTCTTGCGATACACCTCGACAGCTGGTGTCCAGTTGTCGAATGCGGCAAGCACCTCGAACCCAGCGTTCTCGAAGCCGAGGGACATGCCACCGCAGCCAGAGAAGAGGTCCACAGCAGTGATGCTTTTGCTCTGTACCTGATTCGCAGACACGCGCCGACCTGCCCTTTCTGCCCGATGCTGTTGCACCGTTCGTTATGATGCCTTTCCTTGTAAGTAGAAAATTTTACCATGCACCATACATGGTTCGTGTATCTTCAATCCGCTAACTCGCCATCTTCCACATCAACAGGAGATCATCGGATAGCAATCAACACTTGATTCAGAGGAAAGAAGTACGTGTGATATCGACGAATGCGGACGCTCGAGACGAAAGAGTTTAAGAAGAGCAGGGCAACCATTCCTGCAGCAAAGACTCGTTACGCTCGGGAACGCCGCCTCAACGTAGCAATTCATACACGTCATTAGAGATATGCAGTTTCAGACCTTCACACGTTACCAAGCTCTCTCGGTAGTCACTGTGCTATGTTACCCGGATGTTCTTTTCAATCAGGAGCTATCCTCACCTATCATTTGTGTAAGGCAAAAGGCTCAAAATCGGAAATGGATTTGAAAGGAAGAAATTCGCCATCCTTTGAGTAACTCGATTCGTCACTTCCCTTAAGAACAATTCCGATTACCTCGTGTCGAGTGTTAAAGACAGGCCCGCCGCTCATTCCCTTGATGAACGCCCTATCGACAACAACGTTTCCATTACCGTAACGACTGGGGAGCACCGAAGCCTGCACACAGTGCGAAGGCGCATTGCCACCTGCGTATCCCGAGGCGTATATTGTCTCGCCTGCCTGAGGCATGTATCTTGGATTAACCGACTGTATGCCCAAATCACCGTAATCCGCGTCAAGCCGCGCAAACGCAAAGTCAAAACCAGAATATTTCGTAAATCTAGACGCTTCTATAGAAAAGCTCTCGCCAAACGCCGTTCGGATATCAATTGAAACAGCGTCTCCATTCTTATCGATACATTCTTTGGGCAGGCCATGACTGCACGTTATCAAAATGCCCTGGATTATCACTCCACTTGAGTCCGCTCCGACTACATCGTCCTTCTCTTTGGAATCAAACACGTACGAAAGCTGAACCGCCGATTTCTCAAAAGTTAGGTACGGCACACGTTCATGCGTAGCTTGATGAAAGAGAGTCCACAACTTTGCCATCGGCTCAGTAGGGTGTCCATTTACCCCCACAACCATTGAGAAATAGTCCAGACGTCCACGGATGTGCCTCGCAAAAGTTATCTCATCACACAACTCGTCTCCGTCACATAGCTTTGGCTTGTAGCAATGGTTTTTCTTGTTGCCAAAGTATGCAGTGGCCGCCGCAGGATAGCCCACCTTTGACCATCTATGGAATAGAGCCCTGAACTCCCTGTATTGGCTTCTCCGTATATTGCACTTTTGATTAACTATTATGCCATTGACTATCTGCCGACTCCCGCGGTTTGCAACATGGACTTTCCGCTCATTAATTTCAAATCCATTAGCCTCAATTGTGTCTGTAATAAAGTGGTTGATGCCATCAACAGCATTCTTCCCCTGATCTACCATCTTTCGAGCTGAGTACGCGCTCGTACTGGAGAAGACAAGATCGTCGGCATATCTTGTGTATGTAAGACCGTTATTTGCTGCAAAGTTTAATAGTGCTCGATCCATCTTGAAGCATATCATGTTGCTTATTACAGGAGAAGTCGGCGCGCCCTGGGGCAAAGACCCTTCGTAGCAGACTAGGTTGGTTAGTGAGTGTGCAACCTCTTTCGGAAAATCCATTGTCTTGAAGAAAAGGCCGTAAACGCGCGAAGCCGAAATCGAGGGAAAGAAATCCTTGAGGTCAATTGTGAGAACCGTCCTTTTCCTCGCATGCCGCAATGCATTCAAGGCCACATTACGCTTACAGACAAAGCCATAAACGCAGTCGGGTGGACGATAGAACTCCGACAAACCCTTGGCAATTGCTCGTTGCACCCTTCTTAAATTCGCCATAGGCGAGGAGATACGCCTGTAGCCCTCTCCGTTCTTTTTTGGGACAAGCCACTCAGTATAGCGTTTGATCCCGACTGCATACGCAAGCATTCTAAGTTCATCCCATGAAACACCGCAGTATTCGGCAAGTTCCGTGGTTGTAGAAATGCGGATAAAGCTTGTATCGTGAGAAGCCACGGCGAAACTCCTTCCGGACGACTCAGGCGACAATGAAACTAAGAAATCAGGACATTGCCAAACTGCCCGCAATGAGAAACAGTTCTTTTGCGAATGCGAAGTCACATTCAAAGATCGAGCTTCGCCGTGACCTGGAGACAGTTTATCACTGCGTATCTGGAAGATGCTCCTCCAGCGCAAAGGGATTCATGTCCCCCATCGAACGATGTCACGTCTCACTTTTAACCACCTTTAGCGATGGCTAGATCTTCAAGCGGCGCACACTGCGCGCGACATTCCCGATAGAAGTTATATTCCTTAACAAATTCCTGTTGAACGTCGGAGTTATTACCTCGACGCACATCACCCGAGCTCCCCATTCTGCGGCTTGCCAATCGTCTAAAGCGACCTTGGTCTTACCCGCTCAACAAAGTGTATCCCAAGCTGCTCGAGTTCGCACGGTGCGCAGTCGGGCTCGGTACCGGGGTGGTGGTGAAACTCAACCGCGTGCTCGTCCGAGTCGATGCGTCCGTTCCCGGCATGCCGTCCAATCCGTTTTCTCCGAACGGTGCGGTATGTTTCCATCACAGTTGCCTCATGAAAGGAGCTATGTATGAGCGTCAAGGATAGCGCAACCCCAAACAAATCGGTCGTTTGTGTGAGCGCCACCGTCGAAGATTACGTTGAGCCCGACATAGCCGAATTCTCGATCCGGTCCCAGTGGCACGGACAGAACCGGAGTAAGTGCACAAGGCGATAAGCCGAAGATACCAAATGTGCGCGAGAGGCTTTTGAAGCCGTTTGGGCTCGAGGACGAACTGAAGGTTTCTGACTATTCGTCGTATGCAACCGCTCCCGGCAAGGGCGCGCCATAACCGGATACGAATACAGGGTCCGTAGAGCCCCGCGCCTCGAGAGATCGGAGCATGACGTCCCCACAATCTGGACGGCACTTGTCAAGCCTACGATACGAGGCACGATCAACCTCTTTTTCTCGCTAGATGACAAGGTTACCGAAGAGGCAAGGCTTCTCGGGAAAGCTGTTGCGTAGGCACGCAGCTGCGCGGAGACGCCTGCCACGGCGGCGGGCAAACAGCTTGGTGATGCTCGGCAAATTCGGTATAAGCGCTACGGCGGAAGCTTTGACGCTGCCGCCGCGCGACCCGTGCGGCGCGCCCCAGCGGCGCGAAGAATGATGGCCTGCCCGCTCTGAACCCCGAGCCCGTCGAAGCCGAATGCTCGGTAGACGTTGACTGGTGGCTTGAGTAGGAAGACACAGTCAGACGGTCTCGCTTCTCCAAGCGACACACTGGCAGGCTCTCGCGCCACGGCGTGCCGCGGGCTTTCGTAGCCACGCCGTCCACGATAAGTGCGACCCACAAGATTATTCTCAGTAGAATAATTCTCATCAGAATAATCTTGCGACAGTACGCAATTGAACGGAACGGGCGCCCTTCGCTGCGTACCACATACGATAGAGCAACCTATTTCTCCCCATAGAGGTTTTCATCAATCACATTCGCCGCCACGCCCCAAAGACAGTAAGGCAAATCATACTTTTTCTCGTGCAACATAAAGCTTCATCCTCCTCGTTGCTCGGTCTTCTATCACCCCGTGCAACTCTTTGCCATATTGTTGTATAAGTGCGCACACTCGTCGAAGCTCATCCTCTGTGCTTGGCTCAAAAGGAAGATGACCCTCCTTAGTATTCGTGAAATCAACACGGGGACAACCATCCACATCTGTGAAAGCGCGCAACTTAACAAGGCATCGATCGTTCTTATCCTCGAACTTGGCGACACTATTAGCAAGTGCGCCAGCATAAGCATGATAACCTTGAAGGTAGTACCAGATCTTCGCCGGCTTGAGCTCAATCTCGTCGACGAACTGGACGAATCGCTCGTCTTTCAGCAAGAACGGAATACCTTTTTGGAGAAATGCTTTCTCGCTTGAATAGTCCGGAATAAGCAACGCACGCTTCTGCCGCTCCCTATACTCCTCTTCAAACCAGCTCATATACAGCTGCGACAGTAGCGCGGTAGAGAGGGGGAACTTCGCTGTGCCATAAATCACAGCGTCCGTTCCGCAATATGGACACAGAGCCGTGTCGTCACCGTCCTCCTCATGCATCCACTTGGATATCTCATCCGCACGAAACCGACTCCCACAGCGGAAACAACCACACTGGCGAGCGTGGCGCTTGCCAAGAACCGTCCTGTTGTACGCCGTAAGACGATTGAACACATCCTTATCTTCATAGTGCAGGTGCGGGACGAGAACCGACGGCTTGTCGGGAACGATATGAGGCTCTTTCATCACTAGCACCACCTTATGGGGTTTCCGGTCTCAAGTGAAGCGAGAAGCAGTCGCCGGATCCGCTCCGCCGTCCCGTACTTCCCCTCCCACAGGAAGGGGGCTTTCTCCGACGTAACATAGAATTCACGCTCCGCTCGCTTCCCCTCCCCAACGCCAATACCGTCGAATGTCAGCGTCTCTTTTCCCGTGTCGAGGCACGTGATATACACCTGCTGGCAACCATTGGGAGCGGGCTTGCCCACGGGATGCTGCTTAAAATGCGTCGTTTCGACGCGCGGGAGGCCGGTGTGCTCGAAATACACCCTTCCGCCCGCCATGCCGACCTCGTCGTACGGACCGCGCATCCAGACGAATGTGCTTCCTGGCGTCGACGTCCAAATCCTTTCTTCGGTCTCCGCATCAACGAGCACCCACTCGTCGACGTTGGTGATTATCTCTAGGAAACGATCGAGCTCCTTGAGGGTTGCTTCCGCGAGCTCTACCGGATAGATGCCACCATTTCCGTGGGGGAGCATGTGGCTCAGCAGAGGAAACTCTGCCTCACCACCGGCTTCCTCGACCCGTGACTCAAACCCCGCAACACCCGCCCAGTTACTCACCCATTCAACTACATAGTCACCGTCTTCGTGTTCGCAACAATGATCGGACCAGTCGTAGAATGCTCTCTCAAGTTCTCCGTAGCGGGCGGCGAAGCGGCGACGCCCAAGCTCGGCGCGCCTCGAATCAAGCATCCGAGACGCGAGATAGCCCTCACCATCGATATATAGGTCATCATAGGGTACCGACCCCGGCTTGAGTTTTCCCTCTTCAAAACACCGGCAACGAACCGTCGCATCGAGCCCCATATTCCGCACCTCCGTTTTCAATGGAAAGCATCTCTGAGGAAACCGTATCCCTTCGTACGGACAAAACGGATGCTCTTTTGAATAATCTTGAGCGGTTTGCATGCCTACACACCAGCGCCTAACAGGCACGACATCGGCGATAACTTGGAGTGATAATAAGGTGCCGAGTGCCATTTTATCTTCTCAAATGTGACAACGGTGACAGGCTCTATTATCATGCTATACTTATTTCAAAAACGTATAGCAGGAGGTTGCCATGGCCGCCGCACAGATGAACATCCGCTTGGACTCTGCCCTCAAGGCATCCGGCAACGCCGTCATCGCCGAGCTTGGGTACACGCCGTCGCAGGTCGTGCGCGCGCTGTGGGAGTTCGCTACCGTGCAGGGCACGCTCCCGCCCGCCTTGACGCATCTGCTGCGCGGCGATCAAGCCGCCGGCGCAACGGACGGCGACACTCCCGACCGCATGTCTGAAGGCGCTGCGATCGTTTCATCCTTCTACCAGAAGGTCGGCATCGAGGAGCCCGTGGAAGGCGCCGTCGATTACGACGAACTCCGCGAGCTTGCCGCAGCCGAGCAGCTCGAGAAATGGGAGCTCGCATGACGAAGTCCCCGCGCGAAGGCGCTCGCCTCCCCATCAAGATCCTCGTCGACACCAACATCTGGCTTGATTACTTCCTCGCGCGCGGCGTGCATCACCATGCGGTGAGCGCGTTTATAGCGAAGGCTTACGAACGCGAGGACATCGTGCTCTATGTTCCATCGCTCTCGCTCAAGGACCTTGCGTACCAACTGGCGAGCCTCATGAAGCTCGACGCCCGGCGCGCCGGAAAGGACATTACGCCCGATATCGCCGCTGCCGCGCGCGAGATTTCCTGGAGCTGCGTGCGCAGCGTTCTAGAAAAAGCCCTTGTCGCACCCATTAGCCGCACGGAGGTGCTCGGCGCCTTTACCTACAAGCGCATCCATGACGACTTCGAGGATGACCTCGTCCTCGCCGCGCTCGACGCCGTCGACGCGAGCTTCCTCATGACGCACGACGACGCGCTCAGGCGACACGTAGGCGATTTCTGCATTACCGCCGAGGAAGGGCTCGAGCTGTTCGCCGAACTTGATGGGTAGTTACCTGAACGGCGCATATTCGCAGCGGGAGTAAGCCGTAGCGCCCTGTGCCTGGGAGGGGCGGCGAGCTCGGAGTCGAGCGCGTCAGCTTCGGTAATCCTCGTGCCTGGGAGGATGAAACGAACCCGTCCCCAAGCAACCCCTACCAAGCTAATCTGTTATACTTTACTCAAAAATTTTGACTCAACTTTTTTGAGTAAACTGAGGTGAGCAGAAATGACATTCATCGGCCGAACGAAAGAGCAGGAAAAGCTCCTGGCCCAGCTTTCCTCCCCCACCCAAAACGCAGCACTCCTCTATGGCAGACGCCGCGTTGGCAAGAGCAAACTCATTCTCCACACCATGCGGCAGGCGAGCGGCATTCGATCCATCTATTACGAATGCCGTCAGACCACCGCTGAGAACAACACGAGAAACCTCTCCGAGGTCATCGCGGAGGCCTTCGATATGCCGCCGCTCGCCTTCTCCGACATCGAGGCCGCCCTGCGCTTCGTCTTCGACCGGGCACTCAGCGAGAAGATCGCGCTCGCCATCGACGAGTATCCCTACCTCCGCGACGTCGTGAAGGGAATGGACAGCATCCTCCAGGTTCTTCTCGACGAGTATCGCGACCGCTCGCACCTCTCGCTTATCCTCTGCGGATCGTACGTAGAGGTCATGAAGTCCCTGCTGGAGCGAGACAACCCGCTCTATGGGCGCATCGACCTCAAGATCAACCTCCAGCCGATGGACTACTACGAGTCCGCGCAGTTCTATCCGGAGCGTTCCTGCGAGGACAAGGTTCGTCTCTTCAGCGTGTTCGGCGGCATTCCGTACTACAACCGCCTCATTGACAAGAACGCATCGGTTCGGGAGAACCTCATTCACCTGATTCTCGAACCGGATGCGCGGCTTGAGGACGAGGTGCCCTCCTACCTGCTCTCCGAGATCTCAAAGATCGGCAACGCCCACGAGATCTTCTCCGCGCTCGTCGACGGGCATGCCCGCTACCGAGACATCCTGGCCCAGTCGCACGTCTCCAGCGGCGCGACGCTGGTCAACGTGCTCAACAGGCTGATCGGGATGCAGCTTGTCCAACGGCGCTCGCCCATCAACGATCCCAACAACAAGAAGCGTACCTCGTACGTTATTTCCGATGGACTCTCCAAGTTCTACTACCGCTACGTCTTCAGGTACCTGTCGCAGCGCAGCGTCCTTGACCCCGAGGTCTTCTACGACCGCTACGTGAACGACGACTTTGAGACCCAGTTTGTCCCCCGCGCCTTCGAGGAGGTGTGCCGCCAGTACCTCGTACGACAGAACCGCACGGGTAATATCGAGCCACCCTTCGACCTGATAGGCACGTATTCCTACAACGATCCGGTGACAAGGACGAACGGAGAGTTCGACGTTGTCACCCGAGACCCGCTCGGATACGCCTTCTACGAGGCTAAGTTCCGCTCGACGCCCGTCACGCAGCGAATGATCGAGGACGAGGTCGAGCAGGCGCAGCAGACGGGTCTCATGTGCCACAGGTACGGGTTCTTCTCGCGCTCTGGGTTCGAGGCGCAGGCCGACGAGCGCACGGTGCTCATCGAGCTGGAGCATCTGTACCGGTAGGCGCTGCCATCGGATGCGCGGGTACCCCGTATCTGAGAAAGGGGTTGAAACGAACCCGTCCCCATCCAACCCCTATCCCAGGCAGTGCTCGATAACGTCCTTCCCGCGCAGGGCATCCAGCCACTCCGGCGGAATGCTTTCCGCCCCGTACACGATCCCCGCGAGCGCGCCGGCGACGGCAGCGGTGGTATCGGTGTCGTCGCCCAGGTTCACGGCCGCGAGCACGCAGTCTCGGTAGCTGGACGTCGTGGCCAGGCACCAAAGCGCCGCGTCGAATGTGTCGAGCACGTACCCACCCGAGCGCACCTCTTCAACCGGCCGCGCCGCGATCTCCTCCGCCACGGCCGCGGGGCTCTCGCCCGCCGAAAGCACCCGCACCACGCGCACCATGCGCACGCAGGCCTCGGTGGACGTGGGATGCGCATGCGTGATGGCCGAAACCGCCCGCACCTCTTCGTCCGTCGCATCCATGAACGCGAGCGGCACCGTGCGCATGAGCGAACCGTTGCCGTTGTCGCTCCCTGCTGCGCACCCAGCGCCCTGGTCGAGCGCCCGCGCCGTCGTTCCGCCAATGTCGAAGAGCCCGTCTACGGTGTACGCGCCCTCGCGGTACCACCGCACGAAGCGAGCGCGAATATCGTCCACATCTATACGTCCCAGCTCTCGGTAGCTGTCGCAGATCGCGAGCGCCATGGACGTGTCGTCGCTCCACGTACCCGCTGGCTGGCTGTGACTCCCGTGTCCCACCATGTCCATGCAGCAAAACGTCCCGTGCGGGCGGAATTCGTACGGCACGCCAAGCGCGTCGCCCACCGCCTGGCCATAGATGCAATCACGGAGTGTCGGTATCATATCTCCCTACCTCCTGCCGCGCGTGCGCACGTCTTCGTCCAGCTCATCGCGCCAGCCGCTGAACTCAAGCGACGCGTTGCAACGCACCGCACGCACCGCCCCGCTTGCTGCGCGATACACCGCGCCCGTACCGAAGTCGTCGGCGATATAGGGCACGGCGCGCTGGCGGTCGATGCCCAGGCGATCTGCCTCCGCTTCCACGTCGATGTTCGCACCGATGAAAATGAACTCCCAGCCCATCTCGCGGTGGCGCTCGATAAGGTGCTTCACGCGGGAATACGTGTACCTGCGGCTCGCGTTCTCCATGCCGTCGGTGGTGATGGCGAAGAGCACCTTTTGCGCCTCGTAACCCTTCGGCTGCACGCGCTGCACGAGGTCGATGTGCTCGATGGCGCCGCCCACCGCGTCGAGGAGCGCCGTGCACCCGCTGCAGCGATACTTCTTGCGCGTGAGGCGCGGCACCTCGTCGATGTCCACGCGATCGAGCAGCACGCGCGAATGGTTGTTGAACGTGACGACCGAGACCTTCGCCTCGCCCGGTAGCTCACGGTTCTCGTCGATCATGGTGTTGAAGCCGCCGATGGTGTCGTCTTCGAGCCCGCCCATGGACCCGCTCGCGTCCAGGATGAAGACGAGCTCCGTGCGCTGCGGACGCTTGCGGTCGTGCTTGCTGGCCTTGGCTGCCTTGCTGGACTTGGCGCTCTTGTTGACCTTGGTTACCTTAGCTGCCCTGGTTGCCTTGCCGGCTTTGCCGAGATTCCCGTTCGCGCCGTTCTTCTTGTCGTTCATACGTGCCTCCTTTACTGGGTGGATCTGACACGTATAAGACTACGGACAGCATGGGCAGCGTAGGTAAACCACCAGGCGACATCTACGACTCGCCAATGGGGACGCGACTCGCCATTGGGGACGGGGTTATTGGCTGGTGCGCGCCGCTGGGGAAGCCAGCCATTGGGGACGGGTGCAATTGGCTCAATGAACCTATCTTGACCTTCAATAAGCCAATTGAACCAGTGAGCGGCGCGCACCAGCCAATAACCCCCGTCCCCAATGGCTGGAACGAACCCTCCTCTTAAAACGATCCCACCAACGGCTGGTCGTAAGCAAAAAGCGCTTCGTTGAGCTGGTAGATGTCGTAGATGCCGCGCTCCAGGAAGAACCGCACGATCACGTCGAACTTGCTCGTGCGCGAAAGCGTGAGCCCCGCGCGCGAAAGCAAGTCCTGCGTCGCGGGAACATCGAGCTCAAGCGCCATGGCAAGCGCAACCGCCGTGGGCTTCGTCGGCCGATACGCGGGATTGCTGCGAATCTTCGAGAACAGCTGTCGGCTGAGGTTCGCGCGGTGGTAGACCTCGGCATCCGCAAGACCCCGCTGGTCGATGAGGGCGAGGAGCGTCCCCGAGAAACCGACGTCTAGATGCTCGAGCAAATCCTCCAACTCAGTGGGAGCGGCACCCGCTGCGGGAGCCGGTGCAGCAGCGCTGCACGCGCGGAACACGACACCGTCTGGAACGGATTCTTCGGCATCATCGCCCATAAACGAGGACGCGAAGAAATCGACCTTGCGAGCCGCGCTTTCGGCAGCTGGCGCCTCCGGTTTCGCGGCCGCAGGCGCCGCGGCACCCGCCGCCCAACGCGCTTCGCGCTCAAGCTCCGCACCGCGTCGACGCACATGCGGGCTCTGCGCGACGTACTCATCGTCGATGTACTCGCGAATCTCCTGCTCGAGCGCGCTCCCCAACCGCACGGTAGACCGGTCGAAGACCACGAGCGTGACCTCTATGTCGTCGTGCTCGGCCAAAAACGCCCGCGTCTCATCGCGCGCCACCGCAAGCGCCGCCTCCGCCGGATACCCATAGATGCCAGCAGAGATAAGCGGGTACGCCACCGAGCGCGCACCGAGCTCCACCACGCGGGCGAACATGATCTGGTAACAGCTGCGCAGCGCCGCCTCTTCGCCATGCCCGCCGCCGCGCCAGATGGGACCCACCGCATGGACGCACCAGCGCGCTGGCAAATTGAACGCCGGCGTCGCCACCGCGCTACCCGTGGGACAGCCGCCGATGGCATCGCACGCGGCGCGCATCTGCTCGCGCCCCGCCGCAGCGAAAAGCGCGCCGCACACGCCGCCGCCCTCAGCAAGGCGCGTGTTCGCAGCATTGACCAGCACGTCCGCATGCACGCGGGCGATGTCGTTCCTTACGATGCTAAACGGCATGGTGCGCTCCTCCCCCTGCGCCGCCGGTTTCCTTCGCGGCTAAACTTGCCACTTTTATGCATGAAGACCATGCTAGCACGGCCTTCACGCATAAATCTGCCAACTTTAGGCGCGAAGCGATAGCGCAAAACGGCGGCGACGGCGAACAGCACGCGGCGGCAGCTCGCGACCGCCCGCCTACTTCCCCTTCACCATGGTGAGCGAAATCTTGCCGCGCTCGCGATCCACGCGCTCGACCCACACCTGAACGGTGTCGCCCACGGCCACAACATCGCTCGGATGCTTCACGAACCGCGTCGAGAGCTTCGAGATGTGCACGAGCCCGTCCTGATGAACGCCCACGTCCACAAACGCGCCGAAGTCCACCACGTTGCGCACGGTGCCGGTGAGCTCCATGCCGGGTTCGAGGTCGTCGATGGAAAGCGCCTGCTTGCTGAACACGACCTCCGGCGCGTCGTCACGCGGGTCGCGGCCAGGCTTCTTGAGCTCGTCGATGATATCGAAGAGCGTGAGCAAGCCGCAACCCAGCTCGCCCGCGAGCGCGGAAACACTGCCCACGCGGCGCTCGATATCCGGCACGCCGCCGGCAGCCAGGTCAGAGGCCGAAACACCTGCGCGATGCAGCACTTCGCGCGCCACGGCGTAGCTCTCCGGATGCACCGCCGTCGCGTCGAGCGGGTTCGCGCTGTTCGGAATGCGTAGGAATCCCGCCGCGTTCTGGAACGCCTTGGGGCCGAGCTTCGGCACGTCGAGGAACTGCTTGCGATCGGTGAACGCGCCGTGCTCCTCGCGGTACGCCACGATGTTTCGCGCCACCTGCGGCGTAATGCCGGAGACGTAACCAAGAAGGCTCGCGCTCGCCGTGTTCACGTCCACCCCCACGCGATTCACCACGTCCTCCACCACGTGCCCGAGCGTGCGCGCGAGCTCCGTCTGGTCAAGATCGTGCTGGTATTGCCCCACGCCAATAGATTGCGGCGGAATCTTCACGAGCTCTGCGAGCGGATCTTGCAAACGCCGCCCCAGGCTCATGGCGCCGCGCGTGGTCACGTCGAGCTCCGGGTACTCCTGGCTCGCCAGCTCGCTCGCGGAATACACGGAGGCACCGGCCTCGTTCACGATGGTGTAGCGCAGCTCGGGCGCCGTCTCCGCGATGAAGCTCGAGACGACCTCTTCCGTCTCGCGGCTCGCCGTGCCGTTACCGATCACGATGGTGTTGATGTTGTAGCGCTTCACCAAACGCGCCAGCTCGCGCTTCGTACCGGCAACATCGCGGCGCGGCGGCGTGGGAAACACCACGCCATGATCGAGCAGCTTGCCCGTCTCGTCGAGAACCGCCACCTTGCAGCCCGTGCGATAGCCAGGATCGAGCGCGATCACGCGCGCACCACGCACGGGACGGGCGGAGAGCAGGCTCTCCAGGTTTTTGCCGAAGACCTTGATCGCTTCCGTTTGCGCGCGCACGGTGAGCTTCGCGCGCAGCTCACGCTCGAGCGAGGGCGCCATGAGGCGCTTGTAGCCGTCGGCGATGGCAGCGTCGAGCACCGGCGCGAACCCTCCCTGGCGGCGCGGCCAGCGACGGGCGAGGCGCGCGACGGCGGCCTCCGTATCCACGCCCACGCGCACGCGGAGCTTACCCTCGCGCTCACCGCGGTCGATGGCGAGGATTCTATGGTTGGGGATCTTCCGCGCGGGCTCGTCGAAGTCGTAATACGGCTCGTAGGGCGTCTTTTCGTTCGCGTCGACGGCAACGGACACGATCTCGCCCGTGCCCTCCGTGAACGAGCGCAAATCCGCCACGTTCTCCGGGTCTTCCGCCACCGTTTCGGCCACGATATCCTGCGCGCCGGCGAGCGCCTTCTCCGGCGTGTCGTAGCCCGCCTCCGCCGCTTCGGGCGTCACGAAGGGCGCAGCGGCATCGAGCGGCGTACCTTTGGATGTGACCTGCATGATGATCATGTTTGCAAGCGGCTCGAGTCCCGCCTCGCGCGCCTTTTGCGCACGCGTTTGGCGCTTCTTGCGGTAGGGCTTGTAGAGGTCTTCCACGCGCTGGAGCTGTGTGGCGGCGCGAATCTCTTCCTCGAGCTCCGGTGTGAGCTTGCCCTGCGCACCGATGAGCAAAATGACGTCTTCCTTGCGCTGCTCGAGGTTCCGCAGATAGGTGAGGCGGTCGTCGAGCGTGCGCAGCGCGACGTCGTCCATGCCGCCCGTCGCCTCCTTGCGGTAGCGCGCGATGAACGGGATGGTGTTTCCCTCGTCGACGAGCTTGACAGCGGCGTCGACGGCAGCGGGCTTGAGCGACAGCTCCGCCGCGAGCGTTGCGATGATATCCATAGACGACATGCCTCTCCAACCGGAATGTAAAATAACCCCAGCGACTTTTTTACATCGATGGCCTCGATGTGCGACCGCTTGGCTATGTAACAATACCCCAGCGACTTTTTTACATCGAGAACCGCGACGCGCAGCCGCTTGGCCACCTCGCCACAGGCGTTTTATTTGAAGCCGAATAAGGATACCCGCCCACCCGGACAAGGGCAAACCCGCAGGATTAAGGTAAAATTACCCTAGCGACTTTTTTGCATTTCCGCCCGCTGTCTCAACGACGAACGACCCCATTCGTCTGAATGTAAAAAAGTCGCTGGGGTAATTTTACCTGTCATGGCAGGAGGCTCACATGCCACAAACGCCCACGTTCACGACCCGCGACACAAACATTGCTGCTAACGGTACTCATCCCCTGCGCCGCATGTTTCCATACCTCATCGTCTGCATGCTGTCCATCATCGCATCGATGTTTGCCCTCACGGGCTGCTCGAACCTCGGTGAGTTCGACCAGGATGCCGTCGCCCAGCAAGCGGAACGCTACTACGAGAGCAAGTACGACGCGCACGTCGAGGTGGCCGACATCTGGGAAGACCGCTCCTACCAGCTCTTCGGCTACCGATCGTCCGGTCGGGCGTTCTGCACCATGGAGGACGGCAACACGGTGCTCGTGGATTTCGAAGAAGGCGTGCTGGGCGACAACCGCCAGCAGCACGAGATCGTCGCCGCCTACGAAGAGCAGCTCCGCGAAGCCATCCAAGACGCTACGCAAGGCCTTGAGGACGCGGGCTACACCGTCTCGCTCGTATTCATAAACAGCCGCTCCCCCGAGGCGGACGGCTTCCTGGAGGGGCAGATTTCGACCTACACCTGGCAGAAGAACGATGACTCACCCGAGGAATCCGGCTCATTCTTCTACGCGCGCTACTCGGACAGCGACCGCTTCTTCAAACAGGAGGCGTCGCGCGTGAGCCTTGGGACGCCCTCGATCGACATCGAGATCTCGGGCAGAGACGCTGCCTACGAGCACGGCTTTCCCATGAACGTCCCCGCACGTCCATCTTGGGTCGATCCCATCGACGAGGCATGCGCAACGCTCCTTCCGCTCACCGACAATGAGCCCGATGTGAGAGTTACCGTCTACCAAGAGGGATACCGCAACTATACTCGCATGGAGGACGAACCGGTCGGGGTGCTCGGAGAGCTAAGCCCGTTCGACAACATGGAACCCACCGGCAACTGGCTCATCGTCGACTGGATTCCCCTCGGCAAAGGCGTGTACATAACGTCCGACGAGCCCGGGATACGCCTGCGCGAGGGCGACGTGATGCTCGCGGAGGGAGAAGGCGCGTTTTCGCTCGAGGAACTCGTGGAAAGCGGCAGCCTCGACGAGCGCGAGAGCCGCAGCTACCACCCGGAGGCGTTTGCAACCTATCAGCTCGAGATCAAGGAAGACCTGTTCGCATCGGCACCGGTGGACGTCCAGGAAAAAGGCTGGTTCGACGTGAATATCGCCTACGACAACACCGATCCCGCGGCGGGTCTTGAGCAACTGGGCGTGACAGCCGAAGAACTCGCGCCCTCGTTGTACACGGTCAAGATCAATCCCGTCAGCGAGAATCCCGAAGATTCTGAAGATTCTTCAGGTGACGCGACGACGCCCGACGACGTACCGCCCCTCGATGTGGGCATCATGCGCACGAGCACGCTCGAGAACGGCTTTCAGTACACGAGCACCGCGCTGGACGAAAGCGAACCGCTGCTGCTGGCGAGGGTGTAAGCGCACGGCCGGCACAGCGTCGCATGTGGCCCCGGTCGATCCATCGAGCCGATTGGACGGCACCAACGACCCGTCGCGTCACTGTTCGTAGCACGTTGCGATATCGATGAGGTGGACGTACACACCGCACACCTTACCCTGGGCGTCGTAGCCGAAATAGACCGGGTAGACCCCGTCGCCCCAGCCAGCGGCGAACACGGCGAGGTTGCACTCCGTCCCCGGAACCGTCCAGTTGACCCAGTCGCCGCCTTCGCGCTGGTAGCGGGGGTGCTGGCGCGCGCTCTCGTCGAGCAAGTCGAAGAACAGGTCGTTGTAGGGATCGATGCTCTCGTCTTCCTCCAAACGCTTCGCCCAATACGCCCGGAACGCCTCCTGGGTGCGGACGTCCGCAATGCATCCCATGCCTGCATCCACGAAAAAGCCGAAGAACGTGTCATCCTCAAGGTCTTTAAGATCCTCGTCGCCCACCATACCCAGATCGTAGCGAACCGGCCGCTCGTCGCTAATCGCCATCTTGACGCAAGCATAGCGGTCGCCATAGAGCTCGCTCGGTACGACGCAGATCGTTACCGCATAGGTTCCGGCGGGAACGGTCTGGAGATACGGGCGGGCATCTTCTAGTTCGACAAGCGGGTCGCAAGCGATGAGCTCTCCCGTGGGGATGGAAATGGAACCGATGTTCAGCACGTCCACCGCCATGCCCGCGATAGCCGCTTCCGTGAAATAGGCTTCGAGGTCGATTGTGCAGGCAAGCTGCTCTTTAACAGATTCGTAGCGGCGCAGCCATTCCGATGTTGGCATAACAGCCCCCTTTCCGTCCCGAGACACAAACGCTGTACGGGCAAGCTCAAAACGCGTCTTGGTCGAGCGTCCTCGCGCTCCCTTTGGTGATGATTCTACTCGAATCGACGTTGCGTTCGATGTACGTCCAGAACGCCTCGCTTCCCCGCATGAGCGCCTCGACGGACACGCGGCGGCGCGCCGCCCACACGGTCATCTTGGCAAGCGCTCCCGTGGCGCTGTTCGGGTTCACGCGACGCACGACCCTCGTGATGTCGGCAACTTCGAACTGCCACGTGCGGCCGAAGCACGGACGAACAATCACCGCCCCCTGGCGCACGACGACCCTAAACCGCGGCCACAACACACCGGCGATAATGAAAGGTGCGATAAGGAGCGCGAATATAACGGCTCCGGCAGGCAATTACTGCCGCATTCATTTCTGCCGTATCCGAAAGGGATATCATCATGAACGCCGCGTTTCTCGATAGCCTTCCTGAAGTTCGTTCCGACCTTGGCCCTGCACTCGCCGCTGGGGAGAAGGTCGTCTTCACGGCACGCCTCGCCTGCTTCGGTACGGAGACCGACGCGTTCCTCGGCGGGCATACTTCCAAGCTCTACCTCACAAACCGGCGCCTCATCGCCAACAATACCGTGGGATTGTGGACGGTCGAGCTTGCCACGGATATCGCAAGCTGCGCCATCGTCGAAAACGGAATACCCCTCCTCAAGTCCACGGTAGTTCGCGTGGATCTCAACAAGGAGGTCGTTTACGGCGACGGCCAGGGCGTACTGCGGGGTTTCCGCTTCTACCTCGCAAAGCGTGACGGCGATCGCTTCGCCGCGCTTATGGGCAGCGCCCTGCGGTAACGCGCTTGCATACGCATGACAGCTTCGCTAGACGATGTAGCGCTCCAGCTTCGCGCGGTGGCAAGGCTCGTATTCGACGGCTTCCATCAGCTCGGCGGCGGTCATGTATTCAATCGAGAGCGACGCACCTCGCTCCTCGAACAGCGGGGCGACATATTCTTCGGCAAGCTTCGCAAAGCTTTCGAAGCCCTTATGCTCTTCCGTTTCCATCTTCAGGTATTTCTCCATGTAGCCTCCCAGGACACTGGGGTTGGTGAACTCCCAGACGCAGTTCAGCAACGTCACCTTTCCTGGTCGGTACGTGGCGTCGTTCACGAGCTTTCCGTAGATTGCGAGCAGGTGCTTCGTCATCTGCAGGCTGTCATACCTTCCATCTGAGAGGCGTTCATGCTTACGCCCTCTTCCCACGACGCAGATACATGCGAGTTTCTGGAACATCGCTACGAAACGCTCGGCATCTTCGCAAGGAACGAGGTAATGAATCGTTTCGAGATAATTTGGGCGAAGCGTATGACGGGGAGTCCCGAGCCATTCGAACATCTTCATCTCGCAGTAGACGTCCTCGCCTTCGCCTTTCAGATACGCGTCGAGGTTCGCCGGATGCGGGTTGTTTCGCAACGTCGGCAGCTGGTACTCATAGGCGAGCTTATAGCTTCCAGCATGCTTTCCCGAAGAGATCCTCACGGGACCGTTTCCAAGCAGGTTGAACGTCATGGCCGAGCTAGACCGGATGGAGCACATCTTCCCGTCGAGCTCGCTACCGCCCCCGCGCTCGTACATGGCGCGGACGCTTCCGGACATCGGGACGACCAGGTTGTCTTCCAGGCGCTTGAGGTAGTAAAGCTTCCGCGTGCCGCTTCCGCTGTTTCCGAATTCAAGCGGCCCTTCAACCGCTATAAGCCTTTTCTTAATAACTTCATGTAGCGTGGTCAGGTAGTCCATGGCGGCCTCTTTCGGCGTGTTGAGAGGATGCAAGCGGATGGCGACACCACCCCATTATGTGCAAACAGGTTGTCTACGCTCGCTACGCATTAATTTCAGGGGGCTGCCGATTTGGAAGATCCCGACACCGCGACAACGAGGGAACGGCCGCTCATCGATGCCGCCCAGCAGGTCCGTCACCTCAAGGAGCGAGGGGTCCGCTTCGAGCTGACGGACGAGCGGGAGACCGAGCGATTCCTGCGGGAGAGCAAATTCTTCTTCGAGGTGAAGGCGTTCGCGAAGTGTTTCTCCCGCTACACCAGCCCCGACTCGGAGCACTTCGGCTCCTACATCGGCCTCGACTTCGCCTACCTCGCCGAGCTCACGAGGCTCGACCACCACCTCCGCGAGTCAGTCCTCTCCCTCACCCTCGACATCGAGCGCTACATGAAGGTCGAGCTCGACAGGATGATCATGGACGCGGGAGACGATCCCTACGGACTCATGGCCTCCTTCTTCGAATCCGAGTACGAAAGAAAGATAAAGGTACCGTGCAGGACGCCCTCCTCAATCGACCCTCATACGCTCAAGTCGCGCCGCTCAAAAGCGATGGTTCCAAGCGCAAAGAGCACCGCGCCTGAAACGCCAAGCACAGTCGCGCCTGCCAAAGCACCCATTCCCCCAGACGCAACCCCGAGCGGATCGAACAGAGCAAGCGGTGTGACGTCGCCAAGCCAAGAGAGCTCGTCTCCCACCCCCGAAAGCATCTGCGCAAGAACGAAGAGGATACACAAAGAAACGCCCGCCCACCGCGCCGCCGAGACGTTCGGCAACGCACAAGCGCCTGCCCAGCACGCGCCGGAAAGAAACAGCCAGAGACAAAAGGTTGCCGCGTTGACGGCAACGAGGTCGGAGGCGTCGAGCTCGCCGGGAAACAAAGCCTGGGCGCAAGCCAGCTCGCATGCGGTGAGCACCGCCACGAGAAGGACGAGACAGAAGACGAGGACACTCGCTTGCGAGAGCATGAGCCTCGTGCGGCCAATGGGCTGCGCGAGCAGGTAGGAAATACTGCCGCGTTCGATGTGCCGAACCACGAGCCGGCTGGCGAGCACCGCCACAAGGACGAGGGGAAGCACCACGAGCAGAAAGCCGTACAGGTAGTTAACGACGAACTCCAAAAGCGTCGTCCCCTGGTCGGCCATGCCGAAGGCGGCGAAGAGCTCGGGCATGGCATCGCGCATGAGGGCGAGCGACTCGCCGAGCTCGGGGTCGTACATGCCGATGATGGCGCAGGCATAAAGGATTACCACCGTAGCAATGATGAAGGTCGGGAACAGGCAGAACCGAAGCTCGTGCTTGAAGAGAGGAAGGATCATCGTGGCCTCCTACCTTTGTCCTGAGGGCTCGTCGCCCTCGTACAGATGAAGGAACAGCTCCTCGAGCGTCTGCTCGCGGGACGTGACCGAGGCTACATCGTAGGAGGAAAGCTCCCGGATAAGCGCGTTCACGTCGCGCACATCGCGGAGCTCGACGCCGCGGGCCTCCCCCTTTGCAGGCTCATTCCCATGGGCGAGTTCCCAGCGCGAGCGCTCTCGTGCACTCGAGAACTCGATCGTGTAGCCGCGGCTGCGCATCGAGCGGACCTCGTCCATAGTGCAGGTCATGGCAACCCGCCCCGCGCGTATGAACGCCACGCGATCGCATGCACGCCCCACTTCCTCGAAGATGTGCGATGAAAGCAAGATCGCGACGCCACGAGTACGCTCCTCCTCGACCAGGTCGAGGAAGCGCTCCTGCATGAGCGGATCGAGGCCGCTCGTGGGCTCGTCGAGCAGAAGCACGTCCGGGCGTGCCATGAACGCAGCCACAATCGCAACCTTCTGCCTGTTGCCCTTGGACATCCCGCCGATTCGCGCCCCGAGGTCCAAGTCGAAGACATCGACGAGCTCACGCATCCGGGAGCGGTCGCGCATGCCCCGCATCCCCGCCATGAGGTCAAGGAAGGAACGTGCGGTCATCTCCTGCATGCAGGCGTTCTCGCCGGGGAGGTAACCCAAGCAGGCTTGCACCTGCGGGCGCGCGCAAAAGCAATCGTGCCCGAAAATCTCGACCGTTCCTTTCTGCGGTTTGATGAGCCCCATGAGATGGCGCATCGTCACCGTCTTCCCGGCCCCGTTGGGGCCGAGGAAGCCGAGCACTTCTCCCGCGGCCACCTCAAGGTTGACGTCGAAGACGCCGCGGCCCCGCCCATAGTCCTTTGTGAGTCCGCGCGCGCAGATCGCAGGCGCTGAGGCGTTCACCATCACAGATACTCCTCCTTGTACGTAGCCCTCTTGAGCCAGTCGAGCCAGACGAGAAACTCTGAAAGCATTGCCTCCATGTCGAGCTCCCCTCCTCCACGCAGCTGCTCGTGCAGGTAGCCGTCGCCGCACCACACGAGCATGCGCACCACGCGCATGGGATCAACGTCCTCTCGGAACCGATCCCAGCGCACGTGGCCCAGATAGGTCTGCACCATAGCGGGCACCGCGTCCGTCATGAACGCATCGAGCACCCCCGAGACGTCCCGATGGCCAAGGTAGAACGCGCGAACGAAGAAGCTCATGATGCGCGGGCTCGATCCCGCGAGTCCGGCCTTCTGCGTCACGGCGTGACGCATAATCTCGAAGAAGTCGTCAATCTGGTACCAGCGATCATCGACCACCGCATCAGCGACGCGCCTCGTGAGCGCTGTGAACACATAGAGATATAGATCGCGTTTGTTCTTGAAATAGAAGAAGAGCTGGCTTTTCGACACGCCGGCGCGCCTGGCTATATCCGCCGTGGATGCGCGGGCGTAGTCCTCGTCGCCGAACACCTCGGAAGCAGCGTCCACAATCGCGCGCCTGCGGTCCTCGGGGAGGCTTTCGAAGCGCTCGAACCTGTCTGACATGGGACCTCGCTTTCCCTCGCCTTTCGAGAACAAGGCTACCCCGTTGACCAGGATATGGAAGGGGTCCTGAGCTCGCAAAACGATTCCTCGGGCGCGCTCTGACGCCCGGCATGCGATCCGGAGCCCAGTGGGCGACCCCGGCGAGCCGACCCATCGGAAAACGCAGCACCCCGCAGGAATCCTGCGGGGTGCACGATAGCTGATGCCGATACACCTTCAGAGCCAAACGTCGCACCTACTTCCGGCGCCTCCGCCCGATCGCCCAGAACGCGAGGAGAACCACCGCGCCACCTGCAACGGCGAACCAATCCCGAGGAGAGCCGAGGCCGCCCGTCGCCGCACCGAGGGCAAGGGTGCCCGCGACCCAGAGCATAGGCAGAATGGCCACTGTCCACGCTGGACGCGCAAAGCGTCCCAGGGCGAAGGAGCCGGCGAGCGCGGCGGCAACGGCGAGCATCATCGCCAGCTTTCGGAACGACGCGGGATCGAGGAGGACGTCGCCTACCACGAGCACGCCGATGCCGACTGCAAGACCGGTAAAGACCTGTAGGACGACCCTCATCCCCAGAGCGGCTCCGCTCGCGCGTGCCGCCTCCACGGGCTCGCCCGTGGCCGCACCGAGAAGCTCGGCAGCACTTCTCACCTCGTCGGAACCCTCGGAGCGGCGCGCCACGAGCATCGCGCCCGCGAACGCGAGCACCAGCACTGCAAGCAGCAGACGCAACGCCGGCTCAAGGTAGTCGCGCCCCGCGACCGCCGTTACGGCGAGCGCCGTACCCACGACCACCTCGACTGCGGCGAGCGCCACCGCGAAAGTTTTCGTCCTCCGCTCGTTCTTCTCGACCATTTCGCGCATCTCGTCCACGTCCCCTCTCACCAGCTCGTCGATCGTGGTGCCGAAGAGGTTGGCGAGGAGCAGCATGCTCTGGACGTCGGGCAGGGTCTTCCCGGTCTCCCAGTGGCTCACCGTGACGCGGCTCACGTAGAGCCTTTGCGCGAGCTCCTCCTGGGAGAGCCCGAGCGCCTGCCTGCGCTCCCTAATCTGGTTGCCGACATCCATGTGCGCTTCCGTCCTCCCGCGGCCCCTCCTGCATCCCCAACGTAGCCGAAGGGCGTCCATGACGCAGTATAAAGTGCTTTACACGCCATCTGACCTGCGGGGCAGTATCTGCCAACAAGATTGCACCGCGAACGGCGGGAAGGGTCGCTCGGGAGGGCACAGCCCCGTCGTCCACCCAAGAGTCGAAGTTGCTCGCACACCCATCCGCCTCGCAGGGGTATACGGAGAGAAACGACCACCGGGAGGACCCATGCCAAGTCAGCTCACCAAACGCGCGCTCGAGGAGTCACTCAAGCGCCTTTTGCTTACAAAGCCCCTGAACAAGATCACCATCGCAGACATCACGAGCGACTGCGGCATCAGCCGCATGACGTTCTACTATCACTTCCAGGACATCTACGACCTGGTCGAATGGGCGTGCGAGGAGGACGCTGCGCGGGCCATCGCCGGCAACAAGACCGCCGACACCTGGCAGACCGGCCTTCTGGACACCTTTCTCGCCCTGCGCGAGAACAAGCCCTTCATCGCGAGCATTTATCACGACATGAGCCGTGAACAGGTAGAACGGTTTCTCGTTCCCGTGGTGAGCGACCTAGTGAAAAGCGTGGTCGACGAGCATGCAGCACGAAGGCATGTGCGCGAGCAGGACAGGGACTTCATCGCACGCTTCTTCGCGCATGCGCTCATCGGGACAGTTCTGGACTGGATCGCCCGAGACATGCTCGACGACCCGCAGCAGCTGGTGCAGCGCGTGGCTACCATCGCAGACGGCGCCATCGAAACCGCGCTTGACCGGCTCGAGATCCCCGGCGGCTACATCGCCGGAAGCGAGGGGAGCGTTCCGGAAGGGTCTGCCGCTCCGTAGGAACGCGATACGGGCACCTCGCCCGCCTTTCTCGCCCATCTGTACAATCCGGCCGTATTGATAAGAAACCGTACAAAGGCACGGCACTGTCTATGGTGCGCCGCCCATCGCGGCTCCACCATGGAACGAGACGCACGGGACACGCCCGTTGCGCACGTTAGAAAGGTGCTGCCATGTACTATTCAAGCGGCAACTACGAAGCATTTGCTCGTCCCAAGAAACCTGCGGGCATCGACCACAAGAGCGCCTACATTGTGGGCACGGGCCTCGCGGCGCTCTCCGCGGCGTGCTACCTCGTTCGCGACGCCCAGATGCCGGGCAAGAACATCCACATCTTCGAGAAAGACAGCGTGCCCGGCGGCGCATGCGACGGCCTCGACATTCCGGGCCTCGGCTACGTCATGCGCGGAGGCCGCGAGATGGACAACCACTTCGAGGTGATGTGGGACCTCTTCCGCTCCATCCCCTCCATCGAGACCCCCGGCGTTTCCGTTCTGGACGAGTATTACTGGCTCAACAAGGAAGACCCCAACTACTCGCTCTGCCGCGCAACGAAGAATCGCGGGCAAGACGCGGGATGCGCCGGGAAGTTCGGCCTCTCGGACAAGGCGGCCATGGAGATCATGGAGCTCTTCTTCACGCCCGACGAGAAGCTCTACGGCCGTCCCATCACCGACTTCTTTGACGACGAGGTGCTCGCCTCCAACTTCTGGATGTACTGGCGTACCATGTTCGCGTTCGAGAACTGGCACTCTGCACTCGAGATGAAGCTCTATATCAAGCGCTACATCCACCATATCGCTGGGCTGCCGGACTTCTCGGCCCTGCGCTTCACCAGGTACAACCAGTACGAGTCGATGATCTTGCCCCTCATCGAATATCTCAAGGCAGCGGGCGTGCAGTTCCACTTCAACACGAAGGTCGAAGACATAAGGTTCTCCATCGGAGGGGGCGCGGGCCCGGTGCGCCCGCACACTGGCACCGGCCAGGACACCATCCAGCGCATCCAGCAGGAGGCCTTCCCGCGCAACCCCTACAGCTCGCCCGCGAAGAAGGTGGCGACGCGCATCGTGCTGAGTCAGACTGCCGCGAGCGGCGAAGCCGAACCCGGCGCGACCACGGTCATCGACCTCACTGAAAACGACCTCGTCTTCATCACCAACGGCGGCTGCGTCGAAAACTCCACCATGGGTGCGCAGGACAAACCCGCTGCATGGAAGCCCGAGCTTGCCCCTGGCGGCGGTTGGGATATGTGGCGCCGCATCGCGGAACAGGACCCCAGCTTCGGTCATCCCGACACCTTCTGCGGCGACCCCGAGAAGACCAAGTGGATGAGCGCTACGGTGACGACCCTCGACGGCGAGATCCCGCCCTACATCCAGGCGATCTGCAAGCGCGACCCCTTCACCGGCCATGTGGTCACCGGTGGCATCGTGACCTGCACCGACTCAAACTGGCTCCTGAGCTGGACACTCAACCGCCAGCAGCAGTTCCGCGACCAGCCCAAGAACGAGCTGTGCGTGTGGGTGTACGGCCTCTTCCCCAACGAGCCCGGCAACTACGTGAAAAAGCCCATGTGCGACTGCACCGGCGAGGAGATCTGCCAGGAGTGGCTCTATCACATGGGCGTTCCGGAGGCGCGCATCGCCGAGCTCGCCGCGAACCACGCCAACACGGTGCCCGTCATGATGCCCTACATCACGGCCTTCTTCATGCCGCGCGCCGCAGGCGACCGCCCCGACGTGGTACCCGACGGCGCGGTCAACTTCGCCTTCATCGGCCAGTTTGCCGAGACGCCGCGCGACACCATCTTCACCACGGAGTACTCCATGCGCACGGGCATGGAAGCCGTCTACACGCTCTGCGACGTCGACCGCGGCGTGCCCGAGGTATGGGGCAGCGTCTTTGACGTGCGCGACCTGCTCATGGCGAGCGTGAAGCTGCGCGACGGCAAACCGATCACCGACATGAAGCTCGGCCTGGTCGAGCGGTTCGCGCTCAAGGAGGCGCTCAAGAAGGTCAGGGGGACTGACATCGAGAAGGTGTTGAAGGAGTTCGAGGCGATTTAATAGAGGCGGCACGGCGCGCGGCGAGAGATTGCCGCGCGCCGACCGACGCTTCCGATTTCCCCCGCCTCTTCAATGATCACGGCCCTGTTTTCGCGTTACTTGGAGGAAACAGGGCCGAAATACTCCATTGCCAGAGAACATCAGGCGGATATTGCTGCGACCGGAAAGCGGGAGCTGTCTTCAGCGTTCTCGCTTTCGTAGCGGATGAGCGCCGGCGCATCCTCTTTTCTCCCTGCCCTTACGGGCGCGCCACACCCATGGCGCGATAGAGATCCTCGAAGCCGAGCCCCTTACGGTCCCGACGGCGGTACCACGTCGCATAGGTATTCC
The DNA here is from genome assembly GCF_982429025.1 of Enorma sp. NCBI lineage: Bacteria > Bacillati > Actinomycetota > Coriobacteriia > Coriobacteriales > Coriobacteriaceae > Enorma > Enorma sp. The sequence goes on along the minus strand of NZ_CEWCAA010000017.1, from coordinate 1,593 downwards.
AGTCGGGCGCGAGAACGTGATTGCAAAGCAAGATCCACAGGGGGATGAACGGGATGAAGAGCAGCCCGGCAAACGAGAGCCACACAAGAACCCTGAGCTCCATATCCATGGAGAGCGGAAGTGCTAGAAGGATTACCAGGGCCAGCACTGCAGCCGCCGCATAGCCAATCATCCCGCGGATTTGCAGCTTCTTCGCTTTTTCGTATCCAGAGAGAATACGCCCGAGCAGCTGCGCGTGGCTGCGGCTGAAGGTCTGGAGCGCATAAGCCAGCATCTCGTTACGCTCCGCAGCCGAGGCGGCAACCCCCGCCGCAGTCGCCGTCTCTGAAAACCCGTCGGGCGCACGCAGCGGAGCGTCGGACGCCCACTCGTAGAAATCGTGGTCCATGTACGTCCCTCCAAAATGTGAGGCGCCGACACTCGCCAGCGGTGATCAGACGGATTCATTTTATCATCTGCCCAGCTCGGCCTTCTGCCGCAGGGACGGGACCGAAGGAGCGCCCGAGGAAGCGCCTCGCCCCGCGGCGCCCCAGCATCGAGCCCCATGATTGCCTGCATGAGGCATGACGTGACGCACCGGCAAATACCGGCGGATGCATCGATCGCGACGCCATAGTAACCGAGGGAGCAAACCCACTCGAGCTAGTCCCACCGCCCAAACAAACGCATGCCAGCCCCAGCCTCTCGACTGGGACCGGCATAGCAAATATCGCGTTTATCGGGACATTTTTGTCAAAAGTGACGATTTATGCCCCCATAACTGCCAGATTTCCTATTCCCACTCTACAGGCAAGAAGTTCCCTCATTCTCTTCCTCGCCTTCGCGAGGCTGTACTTGACGGCGCGCTCGGAGCACCCCTCGCGACAGGCGATCTCCTTGACGGGGAGCTGTGCGACCGCGTGCATGAGGAGGCGGCGGAGCTGGACCGCCGGGAGCTGGGCCAGGGCGGCGGCGAGCTCGCCCCTCCGGCACTTGCTCAGGAGACCGAATCCCGGCTCCGACTCCGGGCCGGCGGATGGGACAAATGAATCCATCGCGTCGAGGCTGAGCGTGTGCTTGGCCTCCCTGCGCTCGATCCGCCATGTCTCGCGCTGCATATCCCTGAGGGCGCTGGCGACCTCATCCGTCACCTCGACGGAGACTCTCGCTCCGCCAGGAAAGGCCACGGTGACGGAGGCGCCGCATGCGCCACGTCGGACGGAATCGTGGGAGTGCTCCATCCTGCCCCTCTTTCTTTGAAGAGAGGCACGGGACACAAATAGACGGCCCCTCTTGCCTATACGGACAAGAAGGGCCGCTCAGGGGAAGCCTGCCGGCATCGCTTTTTGAGTGAATTGGCCTAACCGGGCAGAGCCGGAACGCGTGGAAAACGCCTCGGGAGCATGTCGGCGATACCACCCCCTAGCCGGGGCGCTGGTCAGGGGCTATGTGGGCCGGGGCGGTGCGCCCCGGCCCGCGTCTCCCCACGAAGACCGTGTGCTATGCGCCCGCTGTGCGCTGGGAGATGCTCCAGCCGAGGCTCTCGGCCTGGATGCGGACTGTGTTTGATAACGTCTGATTTGCGAATTTGAGCATACTGTTTTTTCGGGAATG
>NZ_CEWCAA010000016.1:0-36685 GCF_982429025.1 Enorma sp. | reverse complement strand
GGAACGTGATGGGCGAGCTGAGCATGCACAGGGCCGCCGGGACCAAGCCGAACTTCAGCGACATAGCGAGGCGCCACGGCCTGGACCGGCACACCGTGGCCAAGTACTGGAAGGGGGGCGGCGAGGCGGGGGACCGCAGGTCCGACCGCGAGAGCGCCTTCGAGCGGGTGCGGGCGGTCGTCGAGGCGAAGGCCGTCCTGCCCGGGGCGACGAAGAAGGGGGTGCACGAGATGCTGCTGCACCCGCACAACGATCCGCCGCTGCCGTGTTACGGGGCGTTCACCGCGTGGTGCCGCAGGCAGGGGGGTCGCCTTCGGCTCCCCCTCCCCGGAGGCGCACCCACGCTTCGAGACGCCGCCGGGCCGCCAGCTGCAGTTCGACTGGAAGGAGGACGTCAGGCTCGCCGACGCGAACGGCGAGGTCTTCGAGTTCAACGCGTGGTCGGGCACGCTCGGGCACTCCCGCAGGCACCGCTTCATGCCCACGAGGACGAGGACCGCGGACGACCTGCTCGCGTGCCTGCTTGAATCTGAATCTGCCCCATTCCCGTTGACACACGGAGTTCCGTTTCGGCATGATGCCGTAAACGGGGAAAGGGGGCATAGGATGGGACATCCGTCGCCCAAATATCCGGCCGAGTTCAAGCAGCAGGCGGTGAGGCCGTACAGGGAGCGAGGCGGCACCTACGCCGAGATCGCGCGGGAGCTCGGAGTCGACGCCGGCAGCATATCGGACTGGGTCAAGAAGGCCGACACCGCCCAGGCGTCGCCCGAGGACAACCCCTTCAAGGTGGCCGAGGAGAACCGGCGCCTGCGCAGGGAGGTCGAGCGGCTCAGGCGCGAGAACGAGGTACTTTTAAAAGCGAGCGCCTTCTTCGCCAGCAGGCAGCTGTAGGCGCCCAGGCGGAGAGGGCGAAGTCCGCTTTCACATTGCTCGACGAGGGAGCCTGGAGCGCGTCCGAGATGTGCCGCGCGCTCCATGTCACCCGCCAGGGCTACCACGCGTGGAGGAAGAGGCGGCCGAGCGCGCACGACGAGAGGGGCGCCGAGCTCGCCGGGAAGACCTCGGAGATATACGCCGCCAGCCGCGGCATCTACGGGGCGCCGAAGGTCCTCGCCGAGCTCAAGAAGGCCGGCGAGTCCACGTCGCGCAAGCGCGCGGCGCGCATCGTGCGCGAGAACGGCTGGGCCGGCGCGGCGCGCGGCTGCGCCAAGCGGCCGAAGGGCGGGGCGAAGGCGGCCGCGCCGCAGGCCAACTCCGCCCCCGACCCGGTGCGCCGCGAGCTCTCGGCCGACGGCCCGAACAGGGCCCGGTTCGCCGACATCACCTACGTGCGCGCGCACCAGGGCTGGCCCTGCCTGGCCGTGGTGATGGACATATGGTCCGGGATGATCGTCGGCTGGTCGATGTCGGACCGGATGACGGCGGGGCTCGCCGACGACGCCCTCAGGATGGCGATAGCCCGCCGGCACCCGAAGGAAGGTCGCATCCACCACTCGGATCACGGCTCGCAGTACGTCTCGCTGCTGCTGGGCAAGACGATGCGCGAGGCCGGCATCGAGCCCTCGATGGGGTCGATATCCTCGCCGTGGGACAACGCCGCGATGGAGTCGCTCATGGGCCTCATCAAGGCGGAGTGCGTGCACGCGAGGACCTTCGAGATGCGCGAGCGGGCGGCGCTCGAGATCTTCGAGTACATAGAGCGCTTCTACAACAGGGTCAGGATCCACTCGGCTCTGGGCAATCTCAGCCCCGCGGAGTCCGAGGCGAGGAATATGGAGGGCGCCGTCAAGATGGCGGCGTAGGGGTGTAAACGGAATCGGGGTAGATTCGCGATGTTCTTCCGGGGCTTCGGCGGCACCGTCTCCTCGGCAGTGGTCGGGACGATGTGCGCCGCGAGCGGCCCGGGCGCACCCGGGGCGATGGGGACCGCGATCGCCGTCTCCGCCCTCGGCGCAGCGGCCTCCATCCTCCTGCCGCGCAAGGTCGATCGGAAGCGGTAGGCAGGGACACGGGCCGGGCGCGACGCAACCAGGCAGCAAAAGCCCTTATCTCTTCACGTTGTCATCATCCTTCGAGCCAGTGTCCGCAAAACGATGGCAGCATAGACCCAACGCCCCTCGGCTCCCACCCAGACGAGCAGCTGAAGGAACCCTCGGAAAAGACTCTTTGACCATCTTCTAAAAAACGGTCGATTGGCCAAGTGTTAACTTACAGCCAGCAGCCATGGGAAGGAACGGCATGGCGGGAGACAACCTGCATGAGGACGCCTTAGGCCGCGAGCGGAAGGATGCAATGCTCGGTGCCGAACGTGGCGTGTTCGAGCGCGGCGACTACAGAGCTGTAACCGGGCCCGATGCCGCGCTAGATTGACGAATTGCCAACCGTTGTTGGTTGCTCCTGCGCCGCTCACGCAGTTCCATGGTCTCGCGCCCAAGCGGCGCGGACCGCGAAAACCGACCGAAAGGAACGGCCATGAACTTCAACGACCGACTCATCGACCTCAGGAGGAAACGGGGCCTCTCGCAGGAGCAGCTAGGGTACGAACTCGGCGTCTCGAGGCAGACAGTGTCGAAATGGGAGCTCGGGCAGTCGTACCCCGACTTCCAGCGGCTCGTCCTGCTATCGGACTACTACGGGATCGGCCTGGACGAGCTCGTGCGGGGAATCGACGTGGGCGATGTGCGCGCCCTCAACGAGTCCGACAAGCAGATCTCCTCAATCTACGCGGACGTGAAGCGGGGCAAGGAGGCGGTGCTTCGGGCCTGGCGGGCTTTCCTCGTCGTCGGGGGTGTCGTCCTGGCGCTCTTCGCCCTGGTCGTGATCTATGGGGTGTCTCAGGGCAGCCTCTTCGCAGGGTAGCCGGGTCGAGGGGCGCGCATGACGACGGCGGGCGCGCTCCCGCCCGCCGCGCTCTTCTCGGCGCTTTGGAGGGCCCAGGGTCCGGCGGCAAGCCGGCCTATCGCACGGAACGCGTACGATTCTTGAAAGCGCCGAAGATTAGTGCCGCACAGACGGCTTCCGCCGCCGCAAAGACGACCACCAGCAGAAACGCCTGCTGGGTGCCCGCGGCCGTCGCGTTGGCCATGTGCGCAGGATCAATCGCCTGCGCGCTGGCGACGATCGTGGAGACGAACACCGTGCCGATCGCGCCCGCCAGCTGCTGCACCGTGTTGACGATCGCGTTTCCATCCGGGTTATGCTCGATGGGCAGGTGCGCCAGGCCGTTTGTCATGTTACCCGGCAGGTTCGCCCCCTTTCCCAACGAGTAGAGCACGAAGAAGAGAACGATGAGCGGCCCGGTAAGCGTGGGCGCGAACGCGAAGAACAGGATTGTGGACGCGAGCGTGACCACGCACCCGCCGATAATCGAAAGCCCTGCGCCAAAGCGATCGTAGACGATGCCCGAAAGCGGCGCCTGAAGGGCGCCCGCGATGCATCCGGGCACCAGCAGGCAGCCCGCGGTAAACGCATCGATGCCAAGCGACAGCTGCGCGTAGTTGGGGATGAGGAACGCAAGCCCCAGTGTGCAGAACTGCACGAGGAGGATACCCGCGACCGAAAGGGCAAACACCGGGTCGCGCAGCACGCGCACATTGAGCAGGGCACCCGGCGTGGCAAGGGAGTGCCGGCAGAACAGCGCGATCGCGGCAGCTGCCACGACGAACAGGCCGAGCACAGACGGGCTCGCCCATCCGGCTGACGAGGCGCTGTTCGCGGCAAAGATGAAGCTGGCAAACCCGACAGCGAGCATGATGAGGCCGCAGACGTCGAGCGACGGGCGCCCCGACGTCGTCGACTGCCGAATGCAGGCGGCGCCCAGGGCAAACGACGCAGCCACCAGCGGCACGAGCACCCAGAACACCGCGCGCCAGCTTAGGACGCTCACGAGAAAGCCGCCGAGCGACGGGCCGATGGCGGGCGCCGTCGAGGTGATGAAGTTGGCGATACCGATCATAAGCCCCATGTTCTTGCGCGGCACCTGCTCCAAGATGATGTTGAACATGAGGGGCAGCGCTACGCCCGTGCCCACGCCCTGCACCAAGCGTCCGGCGAGCAGCACCGGAAAGACGGGAGCCAGCGCCGCCGTCAGCGTTCCCGCCAGAAAGCAGGAGGCTCCCGCCACGAATAGCGCGCGCATGGTAAAGCGCCGACGCAGATACGAAGACATGGGGATGATGACCGACAGCACGAGCAGATAGCCCGTGGTAATCCACTGAACCGTCGCGGTATCGATGCCGAACTCCCGCATGAGAGACGGAAAGGTCACGTTCATAGAGCTCTCGACCACCACGCCCGAAAAGGACATGATGCCCGCCGCAATCACGGACGCGACGACGCGCCGCGGCAGCTTCCGGCTATCATCCACTCCTACTCCTCCGCACTTCCGCACGCCGCGGCCTTACGGCCCAAGCGCTCGTTCTGCCAGCGTGTGAGGTCGGCCTCCCCTACAACCTCAAGCAGCCGCTTGACAGTCCGAACCGTCACCTCGATGTCATGTTCGGTCACGCCCGCCTCGCCAAGAAGCAGGGCGGTGTACTCGTAGACCTCCTCGTACCAAACGCGATGCGTAGCGAGACCGTGTTCGGTCAGCTCAACCAACACCTCGCGGCCGTCCGTGGGGCTGGCAGACTTGTGCAGGTAACCATCCCGCTCGAGGTCGCACACCATGCGCGTCACGCCGGGACGCGTGGCGCCCATATCGTCCGCGATGTCGCTCACGCGCACGGCGCGGCGCCTCGATGCATCTTCCTTGGCGTAGCCGCCCAGCTCATAGAGCGTGTCGAGCACGCGCGTCCTCCCGTTGGTGAGGTCAGGCGGCAGCTGCGGCATCATGCCGTCGATGCGACGCGCGCGCCGCAGCGTATCCATCAGCATCTTGAATGAGCGCCCGTTCATTTCTGTTCCTTCCGTCTCAAAAAATAATTATCTATAGTAATTATCTTGAGTAATTATATACGGACGCACATAGGATGCGCCGACGAAGAAGTCTAGAACGGCAGACAGTTCGATCGGTTCCTATCGGTCGGCCTTGCGACGAGCGATCACTCGCCTCATGTGTTCAAACTGTCGCATGGCGAAGCCGGATTTCCCAACGAGGCCGGCGCAAGCATCCATCACAGATCGCCCTTGGCGCTCATCGCGCCACCTTCGGTCATTGGCTTAACCTTTTCCATGGCGGTTCCCGCGACCACAGAAGCGCACGCTGCTACCGTCAGTCCAAATGCACCTCACTTCGGCAGCCTTGCGCCCCCACAGCCATCGGTGAGGGAGGTTTTTGCAGTGGATTGTTTATAACCCACTTACTTCTGCTCGGTAATCAAACCGCGCATTTCCATGTTCTCTCGTCTGCGTGGTGTACCGTCGTCTCACCATTAAACGATGTCGAGCGCATTTCGCGTGTCCGAATTGAACTCAAAATGAACTCAACGCCCCTCTGCCAGACGGCGTTTTCCGACGGCAACCCGCATGCCGCGGAAAAACAGGCGTCTCTAGCAAGATAGCGCTCAGCAATCGCCACCGAGGCTGTCGGCCGAGTTGCCGCTCCGATAGGTCGTAGACCTGCCGCGTGGGGCACAAACAAGCTTGCCCTCCTTCACCATGTCGGAAAGATAGCGCCTCACCGTCCTCTCGCCCACACTCGTGACCTGCTCGCTAACGGCCGATGCGGGGAAAGACCCGTAGCGGGCAATGAGGTTATCGACCGCGCTCTCGACCTCCGCGCGCGTGCGGCTCCTTCTTGACCCACCAACGGCTCCGCTTCTCTCGGTCCCCTTCGCGGCTTCGCGATCGCCCCCGCTCCCCACCATGCTCGCCATGACAGGCGGCACCGGCACGAACGCGGTAAACCGATCGCCGTCCTCCAAGACAGGGTCCTTCCCTGTGTAGAGCCTCGAGAACTTGTAGAGGTTCCTCGTCCCGCTCCCCAGCTCCTCAGAACGCCCCATCTGCGTGAAGAAGTTGGCGATGATGGGGTTCTTGGGCGTTGGGTCGAGGCTCTCGAGCGTCACGGGGCCGGCGAAGAGCGCGCGGCTCGCGTTGCTCGTGCGGATGCCCTCCCTATCGATGGTGATGCGGGCGATGTGCGGGCTGACGAACTCCCGGTGGATGAGGCAGTTGCACACGAGCTCGCGGACGATGACGTCGCGCGCGCTCTTGCGCTGCCCCCCGTCGAGCACGAAGGAATCCGGCAGCCACTTCTCGCAGAAGCCGACGAGCTCGTCGTACGCCCTGACGAGGTTGCTCCTGCAGACGAGGCGATCGTCGTAGCGGTCGGTCTCGACACGACGAAGGACCGCGTCGGTCCGATAGAGCGGCATGACGTCGAGGATCGTGTCCTCCTTCCCCAGCAGCGCGACGGCGGCGAGGTTGAATCCCCGCTCCCCCGTCAGCTGGTCGCGCCCGTAGAGACGGGCGGCACGGAGGAGCTCGCCGTCAGAGAGGGAGAGCCACGGGTGGTCGGCGTCGTTCGCACGCAGCGCATCTCGGACTGCGCCAAGAAGGCCCATCTCAAGATCATCCTCGGTCACCCAGGAGTACACGGTCCGCTCCGAGTAGTAGCCCTGCTTGCGGGCCATCATCGAGGTAATCTGGGCATCGCTTTTCACGCGCACGTCGGCATCCGCCACGCGGTCGTACACGACCCCCTTGAACGTGTAGAGGGACGGTCCCATGGGAACCCAAACCCGTATGACGAGCCTGCCTTCAGAATCGTGCAGCCTTTCGAACTCAACCAGCGGCGATACGTTGAACAGGTTCGGGTTGCTCGTGACGTTGGAAATGTTCCGCTCGATGTTGAGCGCCGATGCCTCGGGGACGCCCTCCACGGCGCCATCGTCGCGGACGCCGAGGAGTATGCTGCCGCCCTGCCGGTTGGCGAACGAGCAGATGGTCTCGAACGTGTCCTGGCCCGGCTGAGACCCGCAGCGCTTGAACTCGATGCTTATGCCCTCGCCTGCCTGGATGTACCCGTCAAGCGCATCACCCATCGGTGCCTCCGTCTCATTCTGGACATTATTCTGGACATGTTATCGCTCTTGTCCAGATTATGTCCAGAAAAGTGTCCTGGATAGATGCTGCATAGGCGCTCGTTCCACAGTCACTCAAAATGCGAAAAATGAAATCCCTAAATGCTGCTCAATTTCTGAAATATTTGATATTAGCATCATGGGCATGCCTAATATCATTTGCATTTTGACCTGTGGCTATCTCCGAAAGAAAACTTTTGTTTACAGGACTATCCGATGATCAAATCTCCAAATCGGGCAACGTAGAATCAATCCTTCTTGCGTTGGCGTTGGCAAGGGCCTTGCCAACAATGGTAAGTCTAGGCGCCGACGGAATGCTGTTCCACCAGTCCTGTACCGTCAATATATTTGGATAGCCCTCAAACTTCCGTTCAAGCGCGGCCTTCATTTCTTGTTCGTGCTCCGTGACGCTCATCTGACCAAACAATTTATCAAGAACAGAAATTTGTTCGGGATTCAGCGGTACACTGTTTGGCGAACCACCACCTTGCTCGGTAATGACAATATTGTCGATGGCACCGCGGTTGGGAACCCTGAGCCTTACGTAACCATCATGCAACTCATGATTGAGCAAGACGTCTATAGGAATATGAGCTTCAAAAAGTGAGCGAACGGCCTTATCAAACTGCTCTGAATCTTTTTCTAAGCCCCAAACAACATAGCCATCAATAGCTTTGGAGTAATATTCGGCAAGCTTTTTCAAACTGCCGAATGGAGAGACTCGCAAGGCGTCGTGAATGTCTAGATTGTCAATCCATGCTCCCCCATTTGGAAGTTCGCGAATTGGCAGCTTTCCATATAAACAATCAAGCGCGGCTAGCCCCTCATCCACAATTCCTGACGTAGGCCCGTACTGATTAACTGCAAAAAGAACGGTTAATCCATTCAGCTCCTCATCTGTGATTAAGTCAACGATCTCAATGGCCTTATTAATTCCAGCCGCCACATGACGATTGTGTGGCTCCTCGAACCGGCGGCCAAGCAATTCAGAAAGCAGCTCTTTATCCTTATTATCGGTTGACCTGGTGGCTACACAAGCCGCCCTCCCAAAGGAATCGACACAGGAAGGTTCCGTTAATGCATTAAGCAAATCTGGCCTGCGAGCAAATAATCCTAAAACCTCTGTTTTAAATTCACTAATCCTCTGTTCGGCGACAAGTCGTGATTCAAGAACACAGTTTGCAAGCGCCTGAGAGCAGCGTTCCTCGATTATCTCCGAAACCCTATTCTCATTAATTCCAAAGTATTGATTTACGGTTTCCGCCTGTACCTGATTTGAGTTAGCGCCTGCCTTCTGAATTGCCCTATCGCTCATTTGAAACACCGACCTGAGTCTGAACGGCGTTGTTTCCCGCATTCTGTTTCTGAGTTACAGATCTCTTCCCAGCGTTATAGCTGATAGGAATACTTATAGCCGAGGTAAGTAAAGCCCCAACAATCACTCCAACAATCTGCGAACCAATGCCATCGAAAATAACATTCCAATCCATCTTTCTTCCATCCTTCTTGACGAAATTCCACTGATTCGGCGGCTCACATCTTAAGGTAAGCTCGCCCGCACCAACCTGAACGTCCGCCCCTCCCCAATCAGCTCCGTCACGTTCTCGTGCACGATGCCGCCGCGACGCTGGATGGGGTCGCTGCGCGTGATGACGAACTTGGGCCAGTTGTCCCTTATCTGCTCAAGCGGGCGGTACTCGCGGTCCTCGGTCGAGTGGTCGCTCATGATGGTCATCGCCACCTGCACGTAGGCGTACTCCATCTCGGGCGAGCGCATGACGAAGTCACACTCGAGCTTGCCAATACGTCCCACGCTCACCTCGTAGCCCAGGCTCCTCGCGTAGCAATAGACGATGTTCTCCAGCACCGGCCCGTAGTTGATACGATTGTCGGTGTTGAGCGCGAAGTAGAAGCTCAGGTCGGCGAGGTAGTACTTCTGCTCGCCCTTGAGCGACTTGCGCGACTTCATGTCGAAGCGCGTGCATCTGCTGATGATCTTGGCGTCCTCGAGTATCTGGAGGTAGCGGTTAAGCGTCTCACGCTTGATGCGAACACCCTGCCGTTCGAGGTCGGATTGGATGTTCGTCAGCGAGGTTGTTGCACCGAAGTTGTTGATGACGTAGTCGCGCACCTGGTTGAAGACCGAGACGTTCTTCACCTTCACGCGCCTGCGGATATCCTTCTCGAAGATCTCCTTGATAACTGAGCTCACGTAGGCGCGTTTGTCCGCCATCTTGGGGTAATCGAGCGCCTTGGGGAAGCCGCCCTCGAGGATGTAGCGGTCGAGCTCGGCCACGGGGCTGGGGTCGACCGCCTGCCCTAGAAAGCGCTTCATCTCGCGGTACTCCTTAAAGCTGAGCGTCTGCACCTCGAACTCGACGTAGCGCCCCGTCAGCTTGGTTGCGAGCTCGCCGGATAGCAGGTAGGAGTTCGATCCGGTGATGAAGATGGAAAATCCGCCCTCGGCGCGGAACTCGTTCACCACCTCCTCGAACCCCTCGACGTTCTGCACCTCGTCGATGAAGAGGTACTTCATGCCGCGGGTCTTGAGCGCGGGCTCGATCAGCGCCTCGAGTTGGTCCGGCGTCTTCACCGAGCGGAAGCCGTACCGGTCGAGGTCGAGGTAGATGATGTGGTCCTCCTGCACGCCCGCAGCCCTGAGCTCCCCGGCTATGGTCTGCATGAGGCACGACTTGCCGCACCGGCGGACGCCGGTGAGCACCTTGATCACGCCGTCGTCGTGGTAGAACCCGCGGATCTTCTCGAGGTAGTCCCCGCGCTCGAACAAACGCATACTGGCCCCAATCTCCCGACTGGGGCCAGTATAGCAAATATCAGATTTATTGGGGTATTTTTGTTAGAATCGACGATTTATACCCCCATAACTGACGAATTTCCTACTCCCACTCGATCGTCGCGGGAGGCTTCGACGTAATGTCATACGCGACGCGGTTCACGCCCGGCACCTCCGCCACGATGCGGCCGGAAATCCGCGCCAGAACATCGTACGGCAGCTTCGCCCAGTCCGCAGTCATGGCGTCGCTCGACTCCACGGCGCGCAAGATCACAGGCCGCGCGTAAGTACGCTCGTCGCCCATCACACCAACCGACCGGATGTCCGGCAGCACGCAGAAGTACTGCCAGCAGCTATGCTCGCTGTTGCGCTCGCCCGTCTCCTCGAACAGACGCTGGTTATACACGTCGAGCTCCTCGCGCACGATCGCGTCGGCGTCCTTCAGGATGCTGAGCTTCTCGGGATCCACGGCACCGATGATGCGAATCGCCAGGCCCGGCCCCGGGAAGGGCTGACGGTACACGATGTGCTCCGGCAGACCCAGCGCCAGACCAAGCTCACGCACCTCGTCCTTGAAGAAGTGGTCCAAGGGCTCGATCAGGTCGAAATGCACACCCTCAGGGAACGGGATCAGGTTGTGGTGGCTCTTGATGGTCGACGCCTTGCCGCCCGTCTTGCGCGCGCCGCTCTCGATGATGTCAGGATAGATGGTGCCCTGTGCCAGGTACTTCACCGGGCGCCCGTCCTCCTCGAGCTGCTTCGCCACGGCAAAGAACTCATTCCAGAACTGCGTGCCGATGATGCGGCGCTTCTGCTCGGGATCGGTCACGCCGGCCAAGAGCTCAGCATAGCGGTCCTCGGCATGCACGTGGATGAAGTCCACATCGAACTGCTTGGTGAAGACCTCCTCCACCTGCTCGGGCTCGCCCTTACGCAAAAGCCCGTGATTCACGAACACGCAGGTCATCTGCTTGCCGATGGCGCGCGCGCCGAGCGCCGCCACCACGGAGGAGTCCACGCCGCCGGAAAGCGCCAAGATCACGCGATCCTCGCCCACCTGCTCGCGAATCTCGGCCACCTTCTGCTCGGCCAGATTGTCCATGGTCCAGTCCTCAACCAAACCGCAGACACCGAACAGGAAGTTCTTGAGAATCTGCTGGCCATGCTCCGTATGGCGCACCTCGGGGTGGAACTGCGTGGAATAGAGCTTCCTCTCGGGGCACTCCATCGCCGCCACGGGGCACACATCGGTCCTGCCCGTCACGACGAAACCCTCCGGAACGCGGCTCACCGCGTCGCGATGGCTCATCCATACGGTCTGCTCCATGGGCGTACCCTTGAAGAGCGCAGACTCGTTATCGCAGGCGAGCGTCGCCGGCCCGTATTCGCCCACCTCTGAATGAGCGACCTCACCGCCGAGCGTCACCGCCATGATCTGATGGCCATAGCAGAATCCCAGCACCGGAACACCCAGCTCGAAGATGCCGGCATCGATGGAAGGAGCATCTTCGGCATACACGCTTGCCGGGCCGCCGGAAAGGATGATGGCCGAGGGAGCCATCTCGGCAACCTCCGCCGCGGAGATATCGCACGGCACAATTTCCGAATACACATGCAAATCGCGCACGCGCCGAGCGATGAGCTGCCCGTACTGCGCGCCGAAATCGAACACCAACACCTTCTGATTGGATTGGTCGAACCCGTTCTGAGCCACAGGCTGTCCTTTCTCGCAGAGGTCGGGCACCCGCCCGTACGCGCCATCATGCGCGCCTTTCGCATACCCATCCATCATACACGTTGCCCGAGCCACCCCAAGACGGCATACGACCGTTCCAGAAAAGGCCCCTACGCCCGCCGCGATTCCTCCAGCAGCCGCTCGTACTTCTCGAGCGAGGTATTGGCCACAAGCTCCTCCGGGAACCCCGTGTCTTCAAGAGCGGCCAGCGCCTCCCCAAACTGCCCCACACCGCTCGTGTGGTGCGCATCGGTGCCCACCACCACGGGGGTCTCGTACCGCATGCAGAGGCGGAGAATCTCGCGGATGTTCTCCGCCGTGTTCAGGCGGTACGGAACGGTGCGCACCGAGGAATTGTTGACCTCGATGAGCACGTGGTTCTCTTTGGCCGCCCGCACGAACCGCTCGAAATCAATGGGAATGAACCCGTCGTCCGGGTGCCCGATGATGTTCACGTACGGGTTCTCCATGGCGCGCAGGTACGCACGGGTATTCTCCTCGCAGGTACCCGCCTTGGTGCACATAGTATGGAAGCTCGCGATCACCACGTGCTGGCGAGCCAGGATGTCTTCGGGCATATCGACGCGGCCGTCGAAATCCATGATGTTGAGCTCCACGCCGTAGAACATGCGCACACCCGAGAGTTCGCGCGGCAACTTGCCGTACCCCATGAAATGGAGCATGGGCGTCCAGTTGATGAGTTCGGGCGCGTGGTCGGTGATGGCCAAGCCTTCGAGCCCCGCGCGCGCGGCGGCAGCGGCCATCTCGTCCACGGTAGAAAAACCGTCGGGGCTTGCAAGCGTATGGGTATGGGAATCGACAACGAGCTGCATGGAAACTCCTTTACTAAACGATGGCGGCGCGCCATGAAGCGCGGCCAAGCGAAGCGCTCGGATCGAGGCCGCCGCGCAGGCATCCGGAACGCGGCGACCGCGCTACCCGAGCAGCATGTCGCCGAGCACCTCGCCACCATCATACGTCACCGCGCAGGCACGCACGATGCGGCGATCCCGCACATCGTACACGTTGTATCCGCTCAGTCGCCGGAAGCGCACCGCGCGCACGGGCGCCCCGCCCGCCGGGTGTACGTCGCACGGATCTGCCTGAAACGAGGTGGCATCGGCGGTATGGTACTCCACGCCTTCGTAGACACGGTGCGCCTGATGGTGCGTGTGCCCGTTGAGTACCGCGACACCCGGGCGCCTGAGCAGCTCGAGGAGCTCCACCGCACCGGGCAATGCCGGCATATCCGTCTGGCTCGGGTCCACATGATGGTGCGTGCAAACGAGGGCCATCTGCCCCCGCGACGCCGCCGTCTCGAGCCCCCCGCGAAGCCACGCCAGGCGCTCAGCGTCAACATAGCCGTCCGCATGCCCAGGCTCGCTCGTATCGAACGAGATGAGGCGCACGTCCGCAACTTCTTGTGCATAGAGCAGCAGCTCTCCGCCCAAGCCGGGCAACGCCTCCGGCCACCCCGCACGGAGCGCCGCGCGGTCATCGTGGTTGCCCGGTGTCACGATGCAGGGCACCACGGCACCCAAGACCTCGCGGCATACACGATGAACGGCCTCGCCCACCGCACGATACGCCGCCACACCGCCGCGCTCCACGAAGTCGCCCGTCAGCACGATGGCGCCAACACGCTCGCCCGCGTCGTCCGCGGCCAGGCCCTCGCGCAGGCACGCCTCGAATGCAGGAAGCGCGTCGCCCAAGCGGTCAACCATAGCGGGGTAGAACTCCGCCGCGGGCAACGAGAGCGGGCGGTCGCCCACCTCGGCAACCGCCCCATGCGCGTTATCACCGCAGCCGTCCGCTCCCCTACAAGCATCCTTCGCCCCAAGCGAATAATGAATGTCCGACAGATGCAAAACGCGCATGAACCACCTCGCTATACCCTAGGAAAACGCTGATGTATCTACCAGAGCCGGCCGCAATTGCAGTTTTTGGGCACTTGCCCGCACGAGCCTCGGGTAGAACCGCAACAACCCAGAGGTCGTCGGCCCCCTGAGCTGCGCTTTCTTCTGCTGGCTACCTTCTTGTACTTGCCCGTGACGCCCAGAAGTGCCCAAAAGTTGCAATCGCGAACGTGAGGGCACCGCCGGGGCCAAGTATCAACGGTTCTCTAGCGCAACCGCTTGCGGATGGCTCCGCCCAAAAGGTCGATCGCGAACACGGCCACCACCACGCCGATGAGGATGATGCTCACCGTTGCCCAGTTGCGCGCCTGAATGGCAAAGATGAGGGGTGCGCCGATGCCGCCGGCGCCCACCAGGCCAAGCGTGGACGCAGAACGGACCGCGATCTCAAAGTGGTTGAGCGAAAGCGACGAGAAGATGGGCATGAGCTGCGGCAGGCGCGCGTAGAAAAGCGACTGCCAGAAGTTGCCGCCCACCGCGCGCACGGCCTCAACGGGCGCCTCGTCCATAGCCTCGATCTGCTCGGTAAAGAGCTTGCCGAGCATGCCGATCTGATGCACGCCGATGGCGAGCGCACCGGCAAACGGACCGGGCCCCACCACGCGCACGAAGATGATGGCATACACAAGCTCGGGGAACGCGCGCAGCACATTGCACACGAACTTGCCCACACGCGGCACCACAGGGTTGTGCCAAAGGGTGCGCGAGCTCACGAGCGCAAAGGGGATGGCGAGCACCGTCGCGATCGCCGTGCCCAGAAACGCGATGCCTATGGTGAGCAAAAGAAGGCTAATCAGGTCCTCGCCGGAGCCGTCGTAGACATACCCCCAATCAGGGCTGAGCAACCCGCGAAGCGCCTCGAGTGCGAGCGAGGGGTTGAAGGTCGCGAGCCCGGAATAGTCGAGCCCGATTGCAGACCAGGCCACCACGGCCACCACCACGACCGAGATCGCGATGGTACGCGCGCGCTCGGATGCAAACAGCCCGCGGCGCGCGGGCGCAGTCGTCTCACTCATGCGAGCCTCCTTCTCACCGCTTCGCTCAGAAAGTCAACCACGGCAACCACGACGAAGATCATAAGAATGATCACCGACACGCGGTCGTAGCGCAAAAGTCCGAGCGACGAGTTCAAGATAACGCCGATGCCGCCGGCGCCCACATAGCCCAGCACCGTCGAGGCGCGCACGTTAATCTCGAACGCATAGAACAGATAGCTTGCGAGCTGGCTCATGACCTGGGGGGCAATCGACCAGAACGCAATCTGCACGCGCGTGGCACCCACGGCCTCCGCGGCCTCGATGGGACCCTCGTCCACCGTCTCGATGGTCTCGAAGATGAGCTGCGAGACCACGCCGAGCGTGAAGACGGCGATGGTAATCACACCGGAGAACTCACCGATTCCCACGATCGCCACGGTAAGCGCGGCAAGCAACAGGTTTGGAATGGTGCGAACGACATCGAGAATGAAGCGGAAGATGGCCGTGACCACCTGGTTGCGCGTCACCACGGTCGTGGCGAGAAACGCCAGCGGCACCGCGACCGCAAAGCCGATCACCGTGCCCAGGACAGACATCTTGATGGTGCGGATCATCGGGTCGATGAGCGTGGGGATGTAGGAGAAGTCCGGCTGCATGAAGCGCTCGAGGAATGCGGTGACCTGTGGACCGCCCTGGATGACCTCAGCAAAGTCTGCATCGGTCACCGTTACGCTCGCGACCACGCACGCGACGAGCACCAGCACCACGAACAGGTTCTTGTACCAGTCGAAATGTACGGTCTCGGAGATCTTCATCAGGCGGCCGCCCCCTTCGCCTCGCGCTCGGCAGCATCCTTGTCGTAAATCTCGGCGAGGCGCTCCTCGGTGAGCTCGTCGGGCGTGCCGTCGAACACAAGCCGCCCGGCGCGCAACGCGATGATGCGGGTAGAGAACTGACGGGCCAGCTCGACCGAGTGGATGTTCACCACGACGGTCTTGCCCTCCTCTTTGTTGATGCGCTCCAGGTCCTTAAGAACGGTCTGCGTAGTTACCGGGTCGAGCGAGGCCACCGGCTCGTCGGCGAGGATGATGTCGGCTCGCTGCACGAGCGCACGGGCGATGGAGACGCGCTGCTGCTGGCCGCCGGAGAGCTCATCCGAGCGCGAGTGCAGCTTGTCGAGGAGGCCGACGGTAGCGAGCGCCTTCTCGGTGTTCTTGTAGTCCTCTTCGGTAAAGAGCCCGAAGATGCTCTTGAAGGTGGAGTAATAGCCTAAGCGTCCGGAGAGCACATTCTTCTGCACCGTCGAGCGCTTCACCAGGTTGAAGCTCTGCGAAATCATGCCGATCCGACGGCGAATGCGCCGGAGCTCGCGCTTGTCGGCGCGCGTGATGGAGGTGCCGTCGACGACGACCTCGCCCTCCGTCACGTCATTCAGGCGGTTGATGGAGCGTAGAAGCGTCGACTTGCCCGCACCGGAAAGGCCGATGATGGAGACGAACTCGCCGTCGCCGATCGTCAGCTGGATATGGTCCAGGCCGCGCGTACCGTTGCCGTACACCTTGGACACGTCTTTGAATTCGATCATAGTTCCCCTCTTCATGGCATGGAATGCGCGCAAGCACGCGGGTCGGCGCGCGATACAACCGCCGGGCCGAGCCGCATCGACTCATGGGGGCGATCCGGTCGGGCCCGTCAACGCAGAGCGTGCCCGCAACCGATAGAAAAGCGCCCGGCTGGGAGCGAACTCCCGGCCGGGCACGCCTTGCAAACCGGAAGCGCGGACGCGGCTGCGCTACGCGGAGGCCTTCTCCGTGTACTCCTCGATGGTGTCGTAGGCAGACTCGTCGACCTCGGTGTAGCCCAGGTGGCTCCACATAGACATGGCCTCGGCGCCCTCCTCGTCATTCGCCATGTTGAGGAAGGTCTCCTTGATCTTGTCCTTCATGTCCTGGTCCATATCGGGCTGGACGGCGATGGCGTCGTTGGGGATATCGCCCTCGGTAAGGTAGAGCACACGGAGGTCGGCGAACAGGTCGTTATCGGGGAAGCTGTTCGCGAAGACGTTGCGCGCGCCCTCGAACACGAAGCAGGCATCCTGCTGGCCGTTGAGCACGGCGGTGATCTCGGACGGGATGTCGTTCACCGTGGTAAGCGTGCACTCGGTCACAGGATCGACGCCGGCGTCCTTGAGCTCGGCCACGGGGTAGATGTAGCCGGAAGCGGAGTTCGCGGAGAGCGTGGCGATCTTCTTGCCCTTGAGGTCGGTGAGCTCCTGCATGTCGCTATCAGAGCGCACGAGGATCTCGCCCTTGAAGGTGCCGGTGAGCTCGCCCTCGATGGGAAGGCCGGTCTCGCGGTCATAGGCACCGAGCTCGGAGGTGAGCAGGGCCTCCGCGCAACCCTGGTTGCGCGCCATGACGTAGGCGGCCGGCGGCATGATGCCGAGCTGCACCTGGCCGGAGGCCATGGCCTCGACGATGGTGGTGTAGTCGGTCGCAAGGGTCACGTTGGTCTCGACGCCAAGCTTCTCGGTGAGGTAATCGGCGAAGGGCTTGGCCTTTGCCTCAAGGCTGCCGTCGTTGTTGGTAGGCACGAACTGGACCTCGAGCGAGGTAATCTCGGCCGCAGCGCTGCTGCCGCCGTCGCCGTTGCCGCCGCAGCCAGAGAGCGCGGCAACGGAACCGAGCGCAAGGGCGCCGGTGAGAACGCTGCGACGGCTCACGGCGGTGTTGAGCATTTCGAACTTGGACATGATTCCTGCCTTCCATAACACCAGGACTTCATAAGACACGATACTCACGATACCATCACCCGAGCGCCCGCAGAGCGCAGAATGCCGACCCCTGACCGAAGGATTACATCCGTTTGCCGAATAATTCGCCTAGCTGCCTTCGATGGGAACTATGGGGGATTTCCGTGCGGGGCGCAAGAAACGGGTACGCTTGTAGGAAAACGGCCACAGGAAAGCAGGTTCGAGTCAATGAAACGAATCCTTCTCATCGCCACCGGAGGCACCATCGCCTCCGCCGAAGACGGACACGGCCTCTCCCCCGCCCTCACCGGTGCCGAGCTCGCCGCATGCGTGCCCGAGGTCGAGGGCCTGTGCGAGCTCGAGATCTTGCAGCTCATGAATATCGACAGCACCAACATGCGCCCCGCGGACTGGCTCCGCATCGCGGGCGCCATCGAAGAGCGCTACGCCGCATTCGACGGATTTCTCATCCTGCATGGAACCGACACCATGGCCTATACCGCCGCTGCGCTCTCGTACCTCATCCAAGGAAGCGCGAAGCCCATCGTGCTCACCGGCTCGCAGCGCCCCATGACGAGCTCGTTTACCGATGCGAAGCTCAACCTCTACCAGAGCTTGCTCTATGCGCTCGACGACGCGTCGTGCGATGTGACGATCGTGTTCGGTGGCATCGCCATTGCCGGAACGCGCGCCCGCAAGCAGCGAACCATGAGCTCGAATGCCTTTACCAGCGTGAACTTCCCGCCGCTCGCCTACATTCGCAACGATCGCATCGTACGCGCAGGCGCGGCTGGAGCAACCCCGGGGGCAGATGCAGCCCTGGCCGAGGCTCCGCTTCCCCCGGTCTTCCGCACGCTCAACGACCGCGTCGCCGTGCTCAAGCTCACCCCGGGACTGAACCCGCACCTCTTCCGAGCGCTTAAGGCCGATTACGATGCCCTTATCCTCGAGATCTATGGGCTTGGCGGCATACCGGACTACGGAACCTGTGGCCCCTCGTTCAAGGAGGCTATCTTCGACTGGGTAGACTCCGGGCGGAGCATCGTGCTCACGACACAGGTGCCGGAAGAAGGACTCGACCTCGGCGTGTACGAAGTGGGACGCGCCTATGCGGAGCATCCAGGCATTCTGCGCGGCGGCGACATGTCGACCGAGGCGATCGTTGCCAAGATGATGTGGGCGCTCGGCCAGACCCGCGATCCACTCGACCTCGAGCAGCTCTTTTACCATCCCATCAACCACGATCGGCAGATGTAGCGCAAGCCCCTGGTGCACGTGCATACTTGGGCGCCGCCGTGCCGCAGCAATGGGATGCTGGGACGTCGGCGCGCCGAAAGACTGGGCGCTTAAGCTCTGCGGCGTCGGAAGCCGTTCGCCAACCAGACGCCGCGCGCGTCTTCGGGCGGTTTCTGGACACCACGCGCGTTTTCGGGCGAGGCTCGGACACGCATCTAGTTCTCGGGCGGTTTCTGGACACCGCCGCATTCTCGGGCAGGTTTTGGACATCTCGCGCGTCTTCGGGCGGGATTCGTTCATTCTTAGCCTCGAAAATGGCGAAATGTCGCCCGACAGCGTTGGCAGCGTCCGGATGTCGCCCGAAAACGCGCGTGGTGTCCGGATGTCGCCCAAAAACAAGATGAATGTCCGAATGCTGCCCGGCAACGCGGAAAGAAACTGCGGCTGGCATCAGGATGTCACGAGAAAACGCTGGCGGTTACGACGGCGGGCATCCGGATGTCGCCTGAAGCGGTATACCGTGTCCCAAAAGCGCCCAAAAACGAAAGAAAACGCAATAGTCACACCGTTACATCGAAGAGCGGCGAGGATGGACGGTGCGCTGGCTTCAATCCCTCGGTTCCGCCAACAACAGCTCCGGTGCCACATCTAGGCTATCCGCGAGGCGCTGCAATTCTTTTAGCGTGATATTCGCCGTGCCGCTCTCGATCCGATTGAGATACGGCCGGCTTATGCCTGCCATCAGGCAGAAAGCGGTCTTACCAAGCCCCTGTTCCTCGCGCAGGCGGCTCACGTTACTACCAACGATCTGTCCCAATGGTTCGCTCATATCGCAGAGTGTGCAGAATCGTCCAGCAGGTAACGTAAACTATAGTTTACGTTTCACAGGGCTCGCTAGTTATAAAGAGAAGGGTCGTTGTCACAAGATGCAGAGCGCTCGGCACGAGAACAAGCGAAGCGAAAGCCGCCGAGAGCCCGCGATTTCGCGCGACGCGGGTCTCGCTTTGCGCAGCAAAGGCCGCGCTTCCCGCGGGACAGGCCACGCCCTTCGCGCCGCAGACCCCGATCCCCGCAGCGCGAGCCGCGCCTCACACGGCAAAGACCCTGCCTCGCACATACTCGACCTCAAGAATGCCGCGTCTACCACGAACGGCACGCACCATCTGCTCGTGCTCGACATCGATGATCCGGCATCCGGCGGCCCCCTTCTTACCGTCCCCGAGGCCCAGGCGTTATCGGACCTCCTCCGCATGGCGAAGGAGGCGCGCGAGAAGCCCCACGCACTCGCCGCGCCCCGCATACTGCTAGCAGCAGCAAGCTCCTACTCCGCGCATGAGGTGGTGCGGGCCTTTTCGCAAGCGGGTCTTCCCTCCCCACGCGTCATACTGCTCGACGCCTACGAAAACCCCGCCGTGCTCGCGCAAGCCGATGCCACAACAAAGCTGGTGCAGGCTTCACTCGCAAGCGGCAGCCGGTTGCAAGACGCTATCGTGATAGCCGCCACCCCATACGACCTGCCCCTTCTCTCTGAGGCAGGCACCGCTTATGCGCTCGAGGGAGCAGGGAGCGCCTGCCGCGCCGCAGCAGACTTCACCTTCCCCGCACGCCGGAAGGGAGGGCTCGCCCAAGCGCTCGCCTACCTCTGTCACAACCTTTTTCCGAGTGAAAGCAATCACGGCGGCGTCGTACCCTTCCGTCCGTTAGATGCCGCCGAGCACCGCACGTAACTCTTTTCCAGCATGACGGGCGCCGAGCTGCGTTGCTACGAAGGCCCGGCCTTGGACGGCGGAGAGATGAGCCCCATGGATAGCTGCAGCAATCCCGGCGTGGCGGACGGTATCCAGCGCGGCAGCCGCTTAGTGGAAGCTGCCATCGCGGCGATTTCCTCCGAGGAGATAGTTAGATGCAAGCTTGGTCCGGTTTGGGGCGGCGCGGTGGCTACCCCTCCAAAAACCCAGTCTCCCCGTCGCACATTGGGCAACGGGAAATTCGCCGGAATCCCCACCCGCGGCTTCATCAGTTTTCATGACCTTAGCCGCCCAGGCGAGGGATGCGGCAATCCATAGCGAATGCGAATCTCGCACACGTCGTCTCAGCCGTCCAGACGAGGGCGGAATCTAATCGAATCCGAGAAACCCCATGCACCTGTCCCGGGGTCTCCAGGTCAGTGTTATCCCAGGGAACCGCTGTTGACGCCTTCGGGGCGAACGTGATTGCAACTTTTGGGCACTTCGCCGCGAGGGGCCTGAGTAGCCGTGTCACGACCGGGAGGATGCCAGCCGCCTGAGCTGCGCCTTTCCTTCCGCCCCGCTCGCCTGTATTCGCCGTGCACACGGGGAAGTGCCCAAAAACTGAAATGTCAACGAGCCGGATGCCCCCGGCGTCCAACAAGCAGCGTTTTTCTAGAGGGCGAGGCTGAATCCCCGCTCAAAGAACGCCGCAGCGAGCAAGTAGATATTGCAGACATTCAGCAGCCCCGTCATGACGAGCCCGCTGCGAATCGAGCGACGATAGGTGAGCTCCGTCGCAACGCGGGAGTCGCGGATCGAGACGCCCGCCTGACGGCGCGCGGTAAGAATCATACCAACCCCCAGAAGCAGGCAGATTCCCGGAGCGAGAAAGAGCTCGTACCGGCTAGCGTAGCGCGTGGGCTCGCCGCCCGCGCCAAACGCCATTGCCACCGAATCCGGAAGCTGCGGAATCACGAAGAAGGCTTCTATGAGCGGAAGCACCGCGAGCACGATGAGGACGATGGTGAGGTAGCCGTTCGTGCGACCGAAGCGAAACATGTATTACCGCCTATCTATCTCTTGATAACCCCGCGGCGGCAACCGCCGCGCATGCGTGCTACACGTTGAACCGGAAGTGTACCACGTCACCGTCGGCCATGATGTAATCCTTGCCCTCGATGCGGAGCTTGCCGGCCGCCTTAGCGCCCTGCTCGCCACCGAGCTCAACGTAATCATCGTAGCCAATGACCTCGGCCTTGATGAAGCCGCGCTCGAAGTCCGTATGGATGACGCCGGCCGCCTGCGGGGCCGTGGCACCCTGGCGCACCGTCCAGGCCTTGACCTCCATCTCGCCGGCAGTGAAGAAGCTCTGCAAGCCGAGCAGCTTGTAGGCTGCCTGTGCGAGCACGTCCAAGCCGGGACGCTCGAGGCCGAGCGACTCCAGGTACTCCGCCGCGTCCTCCGGCTCGAGCTCCGAGAGCTCCGCCTCCACCTTGGCGCAGATGGGGATCGGCGTCACGCCGTCGATGGGCTCAAGTTCTTCGCCGAGCATATCCTCGTCCACATTCGCAACGTAGAGCATCGGCTTCATGGTGAGGAGGAAGAGCCCCTTCGCGGCAGCGCGCTCCTCGTCGGTCATCTCCATGGCGGCGGCGCGGTTGCCCTCATTCAGCCATGCGACCAGACGCTTCGCCACCTCGAGCTTGGGCGCGAGCTCCTTGTCGCGGCGCGCCTCCTTCTCGAGCTTAGGAATCTGCTTCTCGAGCGTCTGAATGTCGGCGAGGATGAGCTCGGTCATGATGGTATCGGCGTCGGCGGCAGGGTCGACGAATTCGCCCGTACGCCCCACCTCGCGCATGACGTTGGGATCCTTGAAATAGCGAACGACTTCGCAAATGGCGTCGGTCTCGCGGATGTTCGCAAGGAACTGGTTGCCCAGGCCCTCGCCCTCGTTCGCACCCTTCACCAGACCGGCGATATCAACGAACTCCACCGTGGCCGGCACGATGCGCCCGGGATGAACGATATCCGCCAGCGCCTGCAGGCGGTCGTCGGGCACGTCCACGATGCCCACGTTGGGGTCGATGGTCGCGAACGGATAGTTGGCAGCAAGGCCGCCCTTCTTGGTGAGCGCGGTGAACAGCGTCGACTTGCCCACGTTGGGCAGGCCCACAATGCCGATGGAAAGAGCCACGAGATACCATCCTGTCTTGTATACCAGCGAAGCGGTGTGACGCGTGCGCCCCACCGCTCCCGTCATCGGTTTGCACCGTCTGATTATAAGGCCCCGCGCAGCGCAGCTCCACCCGTAAGCGGACGTTTTTGCCACCCTGCACGCACGCAGCCGGTAACGAGGGGAAGCTAGTCGGCGAGCTTCTCCACACGGTCAAGTGCAGCGCTGAGCTTTTTCTTGGCCTCTGCCTTCATCTTCTCAGCCTCCTCATGCGCCTTCGCAGCCTCGGCGGCCTTCTTCTCCGCCTCGGGATCAGGCAGCACGAGCTCCGCCGCGTCATGCTCCACCATGGTGAGCGCATGTGTTTCGCATACCTCCGCGCACAGGCCGCACCCCACACAGTACGTGGACTCTACCGCAAAGCGACCAGAATCGGTGATATCGCAGGCATGGAGCGGGCAGGCCTCTATGCAGTCGCCGCAGAGCGTGCATTTCTCGAAATCGCACACGGGCGTGCTCACCTGCACGTTCGGGGCAAGCTCGGGATGCGCCTGCAGCGTCGAGAGCAGCAGCTGCCTGCCCTGGGTAAGCACGCGGCGTCGCCTCTGCGATGTCGTGCCGGTAGCGGTCGCAAGCGTGCGCTCGAGCGCAGAGAGCTTCTTGGTGTGGTCCTTGATGCGCTGCGAAACTGTCGTCACCGCTGCCGTCGCGGGGTTCAGCTTGGAAACCGCCAGACCGGTGGTCTTCATGATCTTATCCATGTATTCCTTGCGCTCGAACTCGCGGCGCTTGGTGCAGGAGAGCTCCTTCGCGTCGACCTCGAGGCCCATGGGTCTGCCGGACCACTCCTCCGCCGTGGCGATTGCGTCGCCCAGAAGCTCCTCGCCCTGTGCGTTGCGGCAATTCTCGCAGATGTCGAGCGGCAGGTACACGCTCACGTTAGGGAAGTCCATAAGGATGGAGAACCAGGTCTCGGCCGTGACCTCGCCCACGCACCCGAGCACGACCTCGTTTTCGCGCGGGATGCGCTTGAGGGCGCGCGTGCACGTTACATACGCCGTCTCATACGCCGCAGCGGCAGCGGCCACGGAATCGTAAAACTTTTTGGGGCGATGCTTCATGCCGTGGATAGACTCGGTCGGGCACACCGGCGCGCATAGACCGCACTTACGGCAGGAATCGAGCACGTCGATGCCGCCGTCCTCGATCTCGATGGCATTCACCGGACAGATCTTCACGCATGCCCGGCACGAGCTCTTTGTCGACCGGCATGCAAGGCACGAGAGCGCGTTGGCCCGCGGCTTCTCCTTGTAGTCTGCCGGGTTCCACTCGCGCTCCTCGGGCTCGGGATTGCCCAAGAACGCGTTCGTAAGATCGCTGAACGGCTCGGTGATGCCGCTCAGGCCCTTGGTGATATCGATGATGTCATCGAACATGTCGCGCTTCTGCGCCATGCGAGTTCCTCCCCTTGAACGGATGCCCGCGTGTGCGCGCCGCATCCGTATCGGACGTTTCGACGCGCACTATTGTACGGCACCCGTTGTGGAATCCGCATGCACGACATGCTCCGCGATTCTTTCCAAGAATGACCGAGACCGCTGTCCCGATTCGCGGCATAATGTGAAGTGTGTATGTGGAACCATGCGGCCGGATGCGATACATCGTGCGTACAACGCCCGCCCGACACAGAGAGAGGACTCACTATGTTTTGCCCTAAATGCGGATCCCAGCTTGCCGATGATGCCAAGTTCTGCGGCGCCTGCGGTGCACAGATCCAGGCGCCCGCCAATACGACGCCGGCGCCCGGCGCTGCGCCCGCGCCGATTCCGGGGCCGGCTTCCACGCCGAACCCGTCGCCCGTTCCCGGCCCGGTGCCCACCCCCAGCAGCGCGCCCACGAGCTTCGGCGGCTCCTCGCTCGCAAACCTTGCTTCGGGCAACGCCGCGCTCTTCCGCATCATCAAGCTTGTAGCCGGCGCGATCATGCTCGTGAGCTTCTTCTTGCCGCTGTATGGCGTCGCGGGTATCGTGAGCATCAGCGCCATGCAGATGACCTTCGGCATCACCCTCATGGGGTCGCATCTCGACGGCGAGTTCATGAACATCCTGTTCCTCGTGCCCGGCATTCTCTGCCTGGTGGGCGTGCTCGCCCTGAAGGAGAAGCAGGGTAACATCCTGAACATCATCGGTGGCATCGGCGCGCTTTTGCTCGTTTTCGCGATCTCCGGCCAGGCCAACGCCGAGATGGGCGGTTACGTGTCCGTGAGCTTCGAGCTCGGTGCGTGGCTCTACATCCTCGCTGGCATCGCAAGCATCGCCGTCGGCGTGCTCGACATGATCAAGTCCAAGTAGGAGCGCTGGCATCTGCCTTGCGCCGCGCGTGACCGCCTCGAGGTTGACGCGATTCACTTTGAGGAGCGGGCGCCTGCGCTCCGGAAGCGCAGGCGATTCACGCCGAGAAGCGCAACCCAATTAAACGAACGGCGCCGCAGCCCGATACGAGCTGCGGCGCCGTTTTTGCATGCGAGCGTATGGTATAGCGTCCGCCCCGCCTTTTAGCGTGCGTTATCTCAAGCCTTAGTACAGCTTGGCACCCGCCGGAATGGCGTCGTCCACCATGAGGAGGTTCAGGCGCTCCTCGGGCTCTTCGCCCTCCCCTTCGGCATGAACGGCGCTGATGAGCATGCCGCACGAATCGATTCCCATCATCTTACGCGGTGGCAAGTTGGTGATGGCGATGCAGGTCTTGCCCACCAGGTCTTCCGGCTCGTAGTACATGCTGATGCCAGAGAGAATCACGCGGTCCGTGCCCGAGCTGTCGTCCATAGTGAACTTCAGCAGCTTCTTGCTCTTGGGCACCGGCTCGCAACGCTTGATCTTGACCGCACGGAAATCGCTCTTGCTGAACGTATCGAAATCCACGAAGTCCTCGAAGAGCGGCTCGACCACGATCTTGGACGGATCGATGGTAGGGATCTTGTTCGGAGCGACGGCAACGCCCGCCGCACCATCCTGAGCCGCCTGCGCGGCATCCTTAGCAGCCTGTGCGGCGGCACCGGAGACGCTTCCCTTCTCGGGGCGCATGTGCGGGAACAGCAGCACGTCGCGGATGCTCGCGGAATTGGTGAGCAGCATGACCACGCGGTCGATGCCGATGCCGATACCGCCCGCGGGAGGCATGCCGTACTCGAGCGCACGCACGTAATCCTCGTCGTACTCCATGGCCTCGTCGTCGCCGCCGGCCTTCTCCTCCATCTGCTTGGCGAAGCGCTCGGCCTGGTCCACCGGGTCGTTGAGCTCGGAGAACGCGTTGGCGTACTCGTGGCCGGCGATAACCAGCTCGAAGCGGTGCGTGAGACGCGGGTCGTCCTCGCGGCGCTTGGCGAGCGGGCTCACCTCAACGGGGTAATCGCACACAAAGGTCGGGTTGATGAGGCTCTCCTCGCCCTTCTCGTCGTAGATCTCGGCGATGAGCTTGCCCGCGCCCCAAGCGAGGTTGACGTCGATACCGCACTCGGCGGCCGCGGCGCGAAGCTCCTCAATCGGCGTATCGAGGTTGAGCTCGCAGCCCATGACCTCGGAAACGATCTCCGTCATGGAGCGGCTCGGCCACTCGCCGAAGAGGTCGATCTCCTGGTCCTGGTACACGATGGCGCCCTCGAGCCCGACCGCCTTCGCTGCAGCCTTGATGACACCCTCGGCGAGCTCCTTCATGCCCTCGAGGTCGCTGTAGGCGCGATACGCCTCCATGGTGGTGAACTCGGGGTTGTGCGTCTGGTCCATGCCCTCGTTGCGGAAGATGCGGCCGATCTCGAACACGCGCTCATAGCCGCCCACGAGCAGGCGCTTCAGGTGCAGCTCGGTGGCGATGCGCAGGTAGCACTCCTGGTTGAGCGCGTTGAAGTGCGTGATGAACGGCTTCGCGGTGGCGCCGCCCTGGATGGTCTGCAGGATGGGCGTCTCCACCTCCATGTAGCCGTTGTCCTCCATGTAACGGCGGAAAGCGCTGACGATCGCCGAGCGCTTGCGGAAGGTCTCGCGCACGTCGTCGTTCATGATGAGGTCCACGTAGCGCTGGCGGTAACGGGTCTCCTTGTCGGAGAGGCCGTGGAACTTCTCGGGCAGCGGGCGCACTGCCTTGGAGAGCAGCGTCAGGCGCTTCGGGGCGATGGAGAGCTGGCCGCGCTTGGTGCGCACGATCACGCCCGTCACGTTGATGATATCGCCCAGGTCCAGGTCCTGCAGCAGAGCCCAGTCCTCCTCGCGCATCTCGTTGATGCGGCAGAAGAGCTGAATCTCGGCGGTGGTGTCGCGCACCACCACGAAGGCGATCTTGCCCTGGCCGCGCTTGGCCATGATGCGGCCACCGATGCTCACCACGTCATCGGTGTCTTCGCCTGCCTCGAGGTCGGCATACTTGGCCTCGATGTCGACGACATGCGCCGTAACCTCGGAATGCTCCGGATACGGATTGCCGCCGGCCTCCATGATGGCAGCGCGCTTGGACAGGCGATGGGCGCGCTCGTCATTCAGCGTCGACACCGCCTCCGGCGCGTTCTGCGTGCTCTCCTGCGTCTCGCTCATATCTTGTTGCTCCTTGCTATCTGTGGGCCCCATGTGCCCAGAACGTCATGTAAAACTCGGTGCGGCCCCGCTGCGACCGCAAACCGAATTGCCTCGATGCGGCCCCGTCAGCGCCGCGAACCAAAAAGCTCCCCGAGGCCTCGCGGTCCCAGGGAGCATGCATTCGGCTCTGCGCTCGACCCGGGGCCTAGCGCGCGATCTTCGTAATGGTGTAGGTACGCATCTTGCCAGACGGCAGCACGACCTCGACGGTCTCGCCCACCTCATGGCCCACCAGGGCGGAGCCCACCGGGGACTCCATCGAGATGCGGTTCTCGAGCGAGTTGGTCTCGCGCGAGCCCACGAGCGTGAAGTCGTGAACCTCGCCATCGGCGTCGACGACGGTCACCGTGCTGCCGAGCGTAGCGCCAAGAATGCCCGCCGCGTCGAACTCAGCCACCTGGGCGAGCGTGTTGCGGATCTCGCGGATGCGGGCCTCGTTCTTGGCCTGCTCCTCCTTGGCATCATCGAACTCGGAGTTCTCCGAGAGGTCGCCGAAGTCGCGCGCGACCTTGATGCGCTCGACAATCTCAGTCCTATGTTCACCCTCGCGCCACGCAAGCTCCTCTTCGAGCTTCTTGCGGCCCTCGTCGGTCAGTGCCTCGCCATTCGCCATGCGGAAGACTCCTTTAACGCTGTTTCTACCATCGACCCACCATAATAACGGCCGACCGCCCGCGTGGGGAGGTCGGCCGCATGCGCTCTATAGGAAGAACAAAGCTCCTTGATGAAGGCTGCGCCTTACTCGGAGATGGGGCCCTCGTCCTCGCCGGACTCCTTCTTTTTCTTTGCCTCGGCAAGCTTCTCCTCGAGCTCGCGAATCTCGCGGTCCTCGGCGCTCTCCTCGGGCTCCCCCTCGGTCTTATCGTCGCCCGACATGCCCTCACGGAGGTTCTTCACCGTGGAACCAAGCGACTTACCGAGCTTTGGAAGGTTCTTGGGCCCGAAGATGACCAGGACCACGATCAGGATGACAATCCACTCAAAACCTTTAGGGATCATAACGATTTCCTCCAGTTGCACGTCAAACAAGCTCGAAAGAGTATACCGCGCGAGCGTTGCTCGGACAACCGCGCCATATTATCAACGCGTCTAGGCAATCCTTCCGAAACACCTTCCTATACTGGCAAAACATCGCCCGACGGCACGGTTTGGCCATCGGGCGATGTAAGCGTTCGGTAAGGCCGGCTGGCCCTGTGCTTGCTTAGGAGCGGCTTGAACCTCCTGCTTAGCCAGCCGTTTCCCTCTGCCTCGCTGCTGTCCTACAGGACGAGCATGAGCACCGTGAGCACGGCGGCGGTCACCAGGGTGAGCGCGATGAAGAACTTAAGCGTAAGCTTGAGGAACGTGGTGTAGCTCGTGTGCGCGAGCTCCAGGCCCGAGACGATCACGCCGTTCGTGGGGGTGATCATGGCCACGACGCCGTGCGCGGCAACGTAGATCATGATCATGATATCGGGCGAGAAGCCGAGGTTGTCGGCAAGCGGCCCCATGATGGGCATGGAAACCGTCGCCATTCCGGAGCTCGACGGGATGAGGAACGAGAGCACGAAGTAGAGCGCGTAGCTCGCCGGGGCGAAGACCACCGCGGAGACGCCGCGCAGGGCGTTGGCAGCGGCTTCGAGCACGAAGACATCGAGCCCGGTCTCGGCCATGAGCACCGAGATGGCGCGGGCCACGGCAATCACGAGGGCGGTCGAGATCATGGTGGAGCAGCCGTCGATGAAGGTGTTCACGATCTCCTTCTCGGACAGACCGCCCACGAAGCCGATCACGATCGAGATCACGAAGAACCAGATGCCGCACTCGGTGAAGTACCACTGGCCAAGCGGCAGGCCGGTCAGGATGGCGCTCCAAGCCGTCGAAGGATCGTCGGCCGTGCCGCCGATGGCGAAGATGTTGATGCCGAAGCTCTCCCACGGAATGAACGACACGATCATGATGAGGAACGAAAGCGCGAACAGCACGAGCACGAGCTTCTGCTTGCCCGTGAGCACGGCGTTCTTAAGGTTCGAAGCCTGCTCGTCCTCAAGGGCGCGAGTCTCGTCGGCATAGGCAGCGTCCATGCGAGCGAGCTCATCGGCCGTCATGGCAGAGTTGGAGCGGTCGGCCTTGACCTTCTTGGCATAGTTCATCACGAAGGCGATGCCCATGACCTCAGAGATCACGAAGAGCAGGAAGCCCACGGCGATGAGCGTGCCCTGGTTGACCGCGATGCCCATGTCGGTGAGCGCCGAGGATGCGATGGCGATCGAGAACGGGTTCACCGTGGAGCCGAGCGTGCCCAGGCCGGCGCCCAGAAGCACCACGAGGGCGCCCACCATGGAATCGAAGCCCATGGCGAAGGTCACCGATGCGAGCAGGATGTAGAAGGGGATGGTCTCCTCCATCATGCCGTAGGTGGAGCCGCAGATGCCGAATGCGAGCATGAGCACCGGGATGAGCAGCGTATCGCGGTCACCAAGCTTGCGAACGAGCGTGGCGATGCCTGCATCGAGCGCACCCGTCTTGTTCACCATGGCGAGGAAGCCGCCGAGCACGATGACGAAGAGGCAGACGTCGATGGCGTTCTTGAAGCCGTCGAACGGTGCGCGCATAACCTGGGCAAGGGTTGCGCCCGTAACGTCGGGCGTGAATGCCGCGACGATCCAGGTGCAGATAGCAACGAAGATCAGGCACCCGATGAGGATGGTGAACGAGGTCGGCATGCCCCGTTTCTTCTTTTTCTTGACAGCTTCGGCCATGAGTCCTCCTTTTCCGCCGGCTCATCCGTAAAGCCGGCACGTACAACCGTTGTTCGTTGAGAAGATCGAGTGATCGGATGCAGGCGCGCGCGAGCGGGCGCAACGAAACTTCGAGATGGGGTGCGTCGAGAGCGCGGCCGTTCTCCAGCCGCACGGCTCTTCTCCATAGGACCGCACGCGTCAGCCGCGCACTCGACGCCCCACGTGTGCCCCGCCGCGCGAAGTCGTCCTACTCCGCGTGGCAACTCAGATAGGAAAGCGCGCTGTTGGCAAGCAGAGCGGAGCCCTTCCAGAACACCGTCTCGTCGAAATCGACGTTGGGATGGTGCATGCCGCAGCCCTCGTGCCCCGGCAGCGTGCCCGTGCCGAGGATGAAGTAGGTCGTGGGGGCGTTCTCGGCGATGATGGCAAGGTCGTCGGTGCCGGAGAACGGCGCTTCGAGCTCCTGCACGGGCTCGTCGAACAGCTCGTTCGCATAGCCCACGAGCTCCTCGGTAAGCGCGGGGTCGTTGTAGGTGTTCGGCACGCCGCGCAGGAAGTCTACGGTCGCCGTGCCGCCAAACGCCTCGGCGATGCTCTTGACCATGCGCTGCGCATGCTCTTTGAAGCCCTGGCGCACGCCCGCATCCTGCGTGCGCAGGGTGCCGAGCATAGAGGCGCTGTCGGGAATCACGTTCGCGGCGCGGCCCGATTCAATCTTGCCGAACGTTGCCACGCACGTCTGCGTAGGATCGACCTCGCGCGCGATCAGGTTTTGGAAACCCTGGTAGATATGGCAGGCGATGTTGATGGGATCGATGCCCTGGTGCGGGGTGGAGCCGTGCGCGCCGCGACCGGTGATGCGCACATCGATATCGTCGATCGACGAGAAGATCGTGCCCTTGCGCGTATAGATGGAGCCGGCATCGAATTCGAGCGCTTGCACGTGCAGCGCCGCCACCGCGTCGACATGCGGGTTCTCGAGCACTCCGGCCTCGAGCACCGCGTCGCCGCCGCAGTACTCCACAGGAGCAACACCTTCCTCGTCGGGCTGGAAGAGCAGCTTCACGCAACCCTTCAGCTCCGCCTCATGATCCTTCAGGATCTTCGCAGCTCCAAGCAGCATAGCGGTGTGCGTGTCATGGCCGCACGCATGCATGTTGTTATTCGTTGAGGCGAAATCGAGCCCCGTGGCCTCCTGAACCGGCAGGGCATCCATATCGGCACGAAGCATGAACACCGGGCCGGCCGCCGGATCGCCCACCTGCGCGAGGAGCGCGCCCTGGCAGGGCGACGAGACCTCATAGCCCATTTCCTCCAGGCGCCCGCGCACGTAGGCGCACGTCTCGTCCAAGTCGAAGCCGAGTTCCGGGTGCTGGTGCAGCCAACGGCGATCGCGCACGATCTGCTCCTGCAGCGCCTTTGCCTCATCGATTACGGTACTCATCACATCGCTCCTTTACTTTGCATATGCCCCGCTTGACGCGATGGGTTTGGTCGTGAAACGATACTAAAGCATTGCTCGCCCGAACGCATGGGCGCGCGCCACCATGTTTCATGCGTCGGAAAATTCACCCGGCACATGTGAGCGCGAACGGTACGAACGAGCAGGTAAACGGTATCACCCCAAATGGGTGAGGGAGGTTACATGGCCGAAATGCGCAAAGAGCTGCCCGCGTTGCCGTGGTCGATCGCCATGTTTCTCGTCGCGCTCGTCTCGCTTGTCATGCTCATGCACAACAGCGTGCTTCTGCCCACGGCGTCCACGGACCTCATGAATGTGAGCGTGTTTATCTCGGGTCTGCTCTATGTTCCTGTTGCCATCGTAGCGCGGCGATGCCCCAAGGCGCTTTCGCTTGTGGGCTGCTCATGCGCAGCTGCCGTGTGCGGCGCGGTCGCGATGCTGCTGTGGCAGAGCGTTCTTGCCAACCCCGCCGACGGAACGCTCTTCCTTGTTACCGATACGCTCTTCAACGTGAGCCGAGGTTGGGGAACCATTCTCACCGCGCTCGCACTCTCGCGCATACCGCGCAACGCGCCCACGATGGTGGCCGCACTTGCCGGCATCGCAATCTCGTACGCCATCTGGCCGCTTCTGCGCTCCGCCACCGAGGCCGCGCCGGCACTCTTCGGCATTATCATGCTCGGCATGCTCATAGGAACGGGTGCTATAAACCAGCGCGACCTCTTCGCCCGCATTCGCGAGGCGGCGAGCCCCCGCGACCTCGAAACGACGAACCCCTTCTCGTTCGTGCCGCTCTCGAGCAAGCTCTTCGTATGCATCGCCCTGTTCGAAACCACCTTCGGTTACGCCACCGCCACGCGGTTCAACGCCATGCAGGGTTGGCAGTATGCGCTGCTTGCACTCGCCTACGGTGCGCTCCTGCTCGTATGGAGCCGCGCGCGACGCTTCACCTTCGATGAGGATGCTGCGTTCCGGCTCTGCACGGTAACCGTAATCGCCGGTTTCCTGCTCACGCCAGCGAGCTCCTTGCCCACGTCGGTAACCTCGACGATCATCGAGGCCGGCTCAGAATGCTTCTACGCGCTCATGTTCTCGGTCCTCGCGAGCATCGCGGCGCGCAATCCCACAGGTGCGCTCGCCGTGGTGCCCTTGGGGTTCGCCGTCTCGTCCTGCTCGTCTGCGGTGGGGTTCGCTGCTGCCGAGAGCATCGTGGCTGCGCAGGCGAATGGTTGGACGGATGCCTTGCTCATAACGAGCGCCTTGCTCTCAATCGTCATCTTCTGCTTCGTGTGGATCGGGCTCGACGGCTTTCGCTTCCGCCGCTTCTTCCAGGCGATTGTTCCTGCTGAGGTTGCCGAGGAGCGGCCCGCGCGCACGCCTTCCGACGACGCCCAAGGCATAGACGCCGCGCTGCACTCGCTTGCCGAACGTCATGGTCTCACCGCCCGCGAACGAGAGATCTTGGGGCTGCTCGCCCGCGGGCATAGCGGGAAATCGATCATGGAGCGCCTCACCATCTCGGCGAACACGGTGAAAACGCATACGCGCCACATCTACAAGAAGATTGACGTCCACAGCCAGCAGGAGCTTATCGATTTGGTTGAGGAGCTTGCACACGCTGCAACGAGATAGCAAAACAGGCCAGAGCCCATCGCCCTGGCCTGCCTGAATTCGCTGGTCGGGTTGACTGGATTTGAACCAGCGACCCCCGCGTCCCGAACGCGGTGCTCTACCAAACTGAGCCACAACCCGTTAGCAGAAGGTATGTTAGCAGAACGCGCGCCACAATGCTAGCAAACTTGCAAAGAGAGTCCGGACTTCTCCATCGTTGCTGCGCATGACCACCATCCGCACTTCGAATCAGCGTCGCGCGCGATGCGCTCAGCAGCCTCCCTACTCTCGCATAGCGCGAACGAGCAGGCTCCGGAACCAGTCACCTGGGCGGCAAGTACCCCATCCTGACCACGCAGCCACGAGACAACGCCTGCAATCTCGGGGGCGATCGTGCATGCCGCGGGGGCAAGGTTATTCGCTATGTGCGCCGGAACCTCGGCGGCATCGTGCGCCCGCAGGGCCTCGAGCAGCGGCTCGAGCGGGGCGGCGGAGGGCGGGTCTTGGTCGAACACCTCGTAGGCCTCGCGGGCCGTCACACCGGCGCAGACGGGCTTCACGAGCACGATAGGCGCGCCCGCAAGCGGCTCAAACGCCTCGCGCAGGCGGTCTCCCGCACCATCGCAATAAGCGAGCGCCCCGTACAGGAAAAAGGGGACATCGGCGCCAATGGAGCGAGCGATGGCATCGACGCGCTCATCCCTCGGGTTGATGCCCCATGCATGGCAGAGGCCCATGAGCGTCGCCGCGGCATCTGATGATGGGCCGCCCAACCCCGCGCGCAGCGGAATATGCTTCTCGATCACGATCTCAAACGATGGCTCTCGCCCAAACGCCTCTCCCAAGGCACAAGCCGCCCGGTAGGCGGTGTTATGCTCCATGGGAAAATCTGCCTCGGGAACGGTGCGCACCGTAAGATGCTCTGCCGGCGCAAGCGTCACAACATCTGCCAGGCTCGTCGCCGCCATGACCGAATCGACGCGATGATAGCCCCGGTCGTCTCGCTGCGTGTGAACACCGAGGTACAGGTTAACCTTCGCGGGCGCGGTAACGACAAGCGCCCCTTTGGATGCATCGGACGCGCTAGTGCTCATCGGACTGGTTGCCGAGCGGCGTGAAGATATGCTCCCCCGATTCCGGGTCGAAGAGCTCGACCGTTCCGGTGAGCACGTCGACGTACTGGTAACTCTGGCGCGAGGTGCGGCCACGACGCTCATTCACCTCGACGATGAACACAGCGGGGTGAACGGTCTTGACCGTGCCCATGCGCTCGATAACGCGTGTGCGCCCCATGTTGGCCTTGACCTTCACGCGCTCGCCCACCATCTGCGCAAGCTTGTCTTTGATTTCGTCGACGTGGTTGACCTCGAGCTCGTCCATTACTATGCCTCCCGTAATGCGCCGAAAATCGGCACAGTACTCCCAAGTTAGTCAAAACTGATTCAGTATAGCAGCGCGAATAGCTCGCTAAAACCCCCGGTACAGGAACGTCACATACCGGTTGATGGCCCGCCCACGCCCGGCCGCACCATGCAGATGGCAGCACCGGGTTGGCAGCGGCGCCGTGAAGGGGGCAACTCCGGGCAAGGAGGGCACCTCTCAAACCCTCGACGCGCATGATTCTCCGTATCAACCCGGCGCGCCGGGAAAAGGTGTACATGAGCGTCACGAAAAGCCTCATTTCAAGCTTTTTTTGACGCTCGTGTACACCTTTTGGAACGAGCCGGGTGTATCGCTGGCCTACTAGGGCTGGCGAGATGAATGAGTGCATGTTCGCGGGGCGGAGAGAGCAGCGTCACGCTCAGAACGAGCGCCGCTACCGAGCAGGGGCACGCTACAGCGCGCGTAGCCTAGCAGGCACGCCGTAGCGCATCGGCGCCAAGCAGGAGGATGCTATAGCGCATCGGTGTCGAGCACGATGGTGAAAGGCCCGTCGTTTACAAGCTCCACCTGCATGTTCGCGCCAAACGTTCCCGTGGCAACGCGCGAGACGTCTTGACGTGCCAACTGCACGAAGTACTCGTAGAGCTCGTTTGCGTGCGCTGGGTCGCCTGCCGCGGTGAATGAGGGCCGGCGCCCGCGGCGGCAATCCGCAAAGAGCGTGAACTGCGACACCACGAGCACCTCGCCACCTACATCGTCAATGGAACGGTTGGTTTTACCATACTCGTCTTCCATAATGCGCAGGCCGAATAGCTTCTTCCAGAGATGGTCTGCCTCCGCGCGCGTGTCGTCGGCACCAACGCCAAGAAGGACGAGGTACCCTTGGCCGATGCTGCCAGTCACCTCGCCGTCGATGGTGACACTCGCCCGTGTAACGCGCTGAACGACCGCTCTCATCGCACACCCTCCTCCGGGGTAGCAACCTGCGAGGAGACGCGCTCGGCATCCTCGACCGGAGCGGCGACTCCCTCATTCGCCAGCGCAGAGGCATCGCGCCGGGCGCTGAGCTTGGCACACAGGTCTTCGAGCGCATGGAAGCGGTGGCTGATGGCGTTTTTCTCCTCCGGCGTGAGCTCGGCCATGGTCTTACCCGGCGTGTCATCGGGCAGGAAGAGCGGGTCATAGCCAAACCCGTGCGTGCCGCGCTCGGCATGGCCCACCACGCCCTCACAGGTACCCTCGCCCATGGTGACGAGACCATCGGGCTCAATGAAGGCAATCGAGCTCACGAAGCGCGCCGTGCGCGCGGCATCCTCAACCCCATCTAGCTTGGCAAGAAGCTTGGCATTGTTGGCGGCATCGTCGCCGTGCACGCCGGCGTAGCGCGCCGAATAGACGCCTGGTTCACCGCCAAGCGCATCGACCATGAGGCCAGAATCGTCTGCAACTGCCGTGAGGCCCGTCGCCGCCACGGCCGCCTCCGCCTTGATGATTGCGTTCTCCGCAAAGGTGGTGCCCGTTTCTTCCGGGTCCTCGAAATCCCCGAGCTGAGAAAGCGCTACGAACGTCATTTCCGGAAGCGCACGCCCCAAGATTTCCTCGATCTCGACGAGCTTATGCGCATTCCCCGTGGCAACGACCACCGTCCGCGTCGGATCGAGCGCAGCCGCATCAATCTTTTCTAACGCCATGAGAACTTCTTCCTCTCCTATCGAACGACGACAAACCGGCCTGCCTACGAACCGCACCTGCCGGAGGACCCGCATGGTTCCACGCAAACGTCCTCGCCGCTGCGCGGCTGCGGGATTGTTTGCTTAGGAACCATCCGGGCCCTCCTCCTCAAGACGTGCCTGTGAGGGCTCCGTTCCACAACGTGCCACCTCTGCCCCCAGCGGGCGTGACGAATGTACATGGAGTCCACCGCGCATCATCCCGCGCGCAGTTCCGCAGCGCGAAGCGCGAGGAATGTTTGAGCACGGGATGATGCGCGGTGGACTCCCTGGGAGCACTCTCAGCTAATCCTCGTCCCGAAACGCCGTGACCTGGTTCTGGAGCCCGATCAATTTCTCGATGCCCTTATCGCCCAGATCGAGCAGCCTTCCGAGCCGCGCCCGATCGAATGGCGTGCGCTCGCCCGTGCCCTGAATCTCGACGATCTCTCCCGTGTCGGTCGCCACGAGGTTCATGTCCACCTCAGCACGAGAGTCCTCACGGTAATCGAGGTCGAGCAGCTCGCAGCCATCAACTACACCCATCGAAACCGCGGCTACCTGGCCCGTAAGCGGCAGACGCGCGATCTTTCCGGCCTCGACCCACGCCATGAGGGCATCGTGCAGCGCCACCCAAGCGCCGGTCACCGCCGCGGTACGCGTACCGCCGTCTGCCTGAATTACATCGCAGTCCACCGTAACCGTATACTCGCCGAGGGCGCGGAGGTTGGTAACGGTGCGCAAGCTTCGGCCAATGAGACGCTCGATCTCCATCGAGCGGCCCTTGCGGCTCGCCCGCTCGCGCGGCACACGCCGGCCCGTCGAGGCGGG